>JBJEDP010000043.1:0-9566 GCA_051872175.1 Candidatus Limisoma sp. | reverse complement strand
GTGTTGCCCGAGTAGTTCCACACTTCGGTCATAGCGGTGATATCGTCGTCGAACGGCGCCGGGTCGGGAGTCGGGTCGGGAGTTGGCAGCGGCTGCGGATTCTGAGCAGGCACGTCACCCCAAGTGTAGTAAGCAAGACCTTGATTGGTCGAGAACACCCAAGCCTCAACGAAAGTACTTCCGTCGGTGTTAATCATCGCATCAGCCGTGCAGTCGTGATTCTGCGCATCGCCGAGACCGTCGGCGGGATACGCACCGCGAGCAAGGAGTCCGCTATGGTCGTCGTTGTTAGCCACATCGATGCGCATACGGCAGTTGCGGTAGAACGTCGTCGGGTCGTCGCCGGTGCGGTTTTCAAACTGCGGCACAACGGCATAGCGATTGCCGAGGAAGTTGAATTCGTGATAAGAGTTACCCCACGGTTCGCCGAGGCTATGTGTGACATTTATGCTAATCGGCGAGCCACCGCCGTTGCTCCACGAGCAGAATGTCGGCTGGCAGTTGTTGCCGTTAATCCACCAAACGCCGCCGTTAGGATAAGCGCGAGCGTTTGCGCCGACATTGAAGTAGTTGGTTCCGTCGGTGGTCAGGCTGCGATGATACTTATTCCAAACGCCTTCGCTGTTGCGATGGAGTTCGACGACGGTCGAAGCCGTGCCGTTGTCGTTGCAAAGGTTCACCCAGAAACTTGTGTCGAAGAAACTGTCTTCGGCAGGGATAATGGCTTCTCCAAAACTCGAACAGCCTTGGAAGTCGGTAGTCGAATAGAGCAAATACGGGTCTTGCGTATCGCTGTCCCAAGCGTAGAGACGGAACTGTTCGCCCGCACGAGCCAGGTTACAAGCAACGACGTGACCTTGGAAGCACTTTACGTCGCTGAGCGTAAGCGTTCCGCCTGCAACGACCGTGCCGAGTGGCAAATTGCCCAAATCTTCGCCTGTTTGCGCGTTGAGCACCTTGATTTGACTATTGTCGTAGACGCAATAGAGTTTGCCGTCTTGGTAACTGAAGTTGCGAATTTTCGAAGCGTCGTAGCCCTTGTCGAAGAGCGTTTGGGCATTTTCGGAGCAATTCCACTGCTCTTGGAGGTTGAAACCGCCGATATAAGTAGGATTGAACACGGGAGGATTGCCTTGCGCGAAGCAAGCGAGGCCTTCGCCGCGACAGCACACGAACAGACGAACGTAGTTGTTGCCGTCGGTATCGACAATGATGTCGCCGGTGCCGTAGTCGTTCTTATTGGTCGAACTGAAACCTTGCCACGGATATTCGCCGAGCCAAGTCGTGTGGCTATAGTCGCCGGCATCGTCCATCTGGATTCGTGCACGACCGAAGTATTCGCCGTCATACTTGTGGTTGACCGAATATTTATAGCCGCGGAAATTGAATTCGTGATGGCACGAACCCAAGTTGCTTACGTCGCCGATTTCGCGCTGACGCACGAGTTTGCCGTTCTGTATCACGAAGAAAGAAGGCTTGCAATTCATACCGTCAATCCACCAAACGCCGCCGTCGGGATAAGCGCGTGCCGTCGGTCCGGTCTTAAACTGATTGGTGCCGTCGGTTGTTACCTCCCAAGCGTTGCTCGCCCATCCGTTGCCGTCGAAATGATATTCGATGACGCGCGTTTTGCTGCCGTCGTCGTTGCAGAAGTTGATCCACAAATTGTTGTCCCAATTGCTGTCGGGAGCAATCTCCAGGCAGTCGCCGAGACGAGGTGCGCCGTAGAAGTTGGTGGTCGACATAAGCAGACGCGGCTCGGCATTGTCGTTGTCCCATGTGTAGATGCGCAGTTCTTCGCCGGCGAGAGCGAGGTTGCACGCCACAACGTGCCCGTTGAACACCTTGACGTCGCAGAAACGGCGAGTGCCGCCCACGCAAATGTCGCCGGTCTTGAGGTTGCCCAAATCGTCACCGGTTTCGGCGCTGATTACCTTAATATTATCGTGGTCGTAGACGCAATAGAGTTTGCCGTCTTTGTAAGCAATGTTGCGCACCAAGCGTGCGTCGTAGCCCTTGGCTGTCGGGTTGGCACGCAGGTCGGAGAAGTTCCACCGCTCGGTCACGTAGCTCAGCGCCTCGGTGGCTTGCAGCGGACGCAGCGACTGGATGCCGTAGTTGAAATGCAATTCATTGCCGGAGAAATACATATCGCCGAAGTAGAGCAAACGCGGATGAATGCTCGACGTCGAATAATGCGAGTGGTAAGCGATTTTCAGATTACCCACCTTGTCGTAGAAGAGCGAATGGTGGCCGCAACCGACCATGTCTTCCACACGTCGCAAAATCGGGTTGCCGCTATATTTTGTCCATGTGCCGGAAGCCAGATTGGTCGTAGTGGCATAGCCGACGGCATAGTCGTGACTCTCGTAACTGTTTGCCGAGTAGGTAAGGTAGTAGATGCCGTTACGCTTAATGACGTTCAGACCTTCGACCACCGTAGGCCAAATCTTTTCCCACGAGTCGGTCACTTGCAGGCATTGCCGCAGCGTACCGCTCACGGGCGTTATCAAGTCGCTACCAAGCCGGCATGAGTAGATGCGTTCGTCGGGCACAAAGCGTGCAAAGAACATCCACGCCGAGCCGTCGTCGTCGAAGAACACGTGCGAGTCGATACACTTTTCGCTGCCGAGAATATTCTGCACCTGGTAGCCGCCCTGCTGGTAGAACGGTCCCGTCGGCGAATTGGAGGTTGCAACGAACAGGTGCTCGTTGGCTGAAAAATACATATAATACTTGCCGTTTTTGTGATACACTTCCGGTGCCCAGAACCACTGCTTCTCCGTGCAGTTGTCCTTATGGAGCGCGAGTCCCATATACTCCCAGCCGACCAAGTTGGTCGAACGCCAGCACTCTATGCCGTCGCTGTGGTTCGTGCCATAAGCATAATAATAATCGCCATCAAGCAGAATGTACGGGTCGGCAAAAGCCACCTGGCTCTTGCGGATTTCCGACCTCAGTGCGGTCGCCGACGCAATCCCGATGAATAAAAACAATAATAATAGTTTTTTCATAATAATAACAAGGTGGGTTAAAGTTAAAAATGACTTCCAAAAAAAATGTTGTTGACGTTTTTCATTTGTTAATTCCTAACCACAAAGATAAAGAAAAAAAATAAATAATATTTTTTGACGATAAAAAATTTGCGAGCCAAAGCATAATTTGTATATTTGTGGATAATTATCAAATACGCAGACCTAACAACCTATGGAAAAAACATTAGGCATCATCCGCCACGACCCGTGGCTCGCCCCCTATGCCGACGCTATTAACGGTCGCCACAACGACGCATTACGCAAAGAGGCAGACCTCGTTGGAAAGAATGGAAATCTCGTGGATTTCGCTAATGCACATCAGTATTTCGGCTTGCACAAGACCAAACGTGGCTGGGTCTTCCGCGAATGGGCGCCAAATGCAACCGAAGTAATCCTTATCGGCACTTTCTCCGAATGGCACGAACTGCCGGAATTCCGCTTGACACGTCTCGACGGCGGCGTCTGGGAGATTAATCTCGACAAAGACGTCCTCCACCACGGCGACCTCTACAAACTCGCCATCAAGTGGGACGGCGGCTCCGGCGAACGCATCCCCGCATACTCGCAACGCACCGTCCAAGACGAAAACACCTACATCTTCTCCGCGGAAGTCTGGGACCCAAAAAAACCATATAAATTCAAAATCGACAACTTCCGTCCGCACACCAATCCGCTGCTCATCTACGAGTGCCACATCGGTATGGCGCAAAATCGCGAAGGCGTAGGCACATACGACGAATTCCGCGAGAACATCCTGCCGCGCGTTGCCGCCGACGGCTATAACGCTATCCAGATAATGGCTATCCAAGAGCACCCCTACTACGGCTCGTTCGGCTACCACGTGTCGAGTTTCTTCGCCCCGTCAAGCCGTTTCGGTACGCCCGACGAACTACGTCACCTTATCGACGAAGCACACCGCCTCGGCATCGCCGTGATTATGGACATCGTGCACTCGCACGCCGTCAAAAACGAAATAGAAGGTCTTGGACGCTTCGACGGCTCCTACAACCAATACTTCTACGGCGACTCGCGCCGCGAACATCCCGCTTGGGACTCGCTCTGCTTCGACTACGGCAAAAACGAAGTGCTACACTTCCTGCTCTCAAACTGCAAATACTGGCTCGAAGAATTCCGATTCGACGGTTTCCGCTTCGACGGCGTTACCTCGATGCTTTACTATAACCACGGTCTCGGACAAGCCTTCGGCTCATACGACGACTACTACAACGGCGGTCAAGACACTAACGCAATCACCTATCTGACGCTCGCCAATCGACTTATCCATGCCGTCAATCCGCACGCAATAACCATCGCCGAAGAGATGAGCGGTATGCCCGGACTGGCTAACAAATTCGAAGACGGCGGCATCGGTTTCGACTACCGTATGGCTATGGGTGTCCCCGACTTCTGGATTAAAACCATCAAAGAGAAAAAAGACGAAGACTGGAAGCCCACAGCAATTTTCTGGGAACTGACAAACCGTCGCGCCGACGAAAAAACCATCAACTACGCCGAAAGCCACGACCAAGCGCTCGTCGGCGACAAAACAATCATCTTCCGCCTTATCGACTCCGATATGTACTGGCACATGATGGTCGGCGACAACAACTACACCGTCGACCGCGGTATCGCCCTCCACAAGATGATTCGCCTCGTTACGCTCGCCACCATCAACGGCGGTTACCTTAACTTTATGGGCAACGAATTCGGACACCCCGAATGGATTGACTTCCCGCGCGAAGGCAACGGCTGGTCGTACAAGTACGCTCGTCGTCAATGGGACCTTGTCGACCGTCAAGACCTCAAATATCGATTCCTCGGAAAATTCGACCAAGACATTATCCATCTCGTGCGCAAAACGAGATTCTTCCAATCGTCGCCCGTCGAAAAGCTCTGGGACAAAGACGACGACCAAATCCTGGCATTCAAGCGCCGCGACCTCGTGTTTGTGTTCAACTTCAACCCGACCAAATCGTTTACCGACTACGGATTCCTCGCCCCAATCGGCGAATACGAACACGTGCTCGACTCCGACGCCCCCGAATACGGCGGCTACGGCAACATCGACGGCTCGGTAAACCATTTCACCCAGCACGACCCGCTATACGCGCCTCACGGTCTCGGATGGCTCAAACTCTACATCCCGGCACGCTCCGTACAAGTGCTCCGTCTGCGTAAAAATCGCAAAAAATAATGAGCAAACTCGACTCAATTTCAGCCTTTTGCAGCCGCTTGGGAGATACCCTTGCCGGAATAATCAAAATAGCGTTACTGTCGCGATACGGCTCTCTGTCGCATCGCGACAGCGGCTCTATAGTGGTGCTCGGCAACGGCCCGTCGCTCAACCAAACGCTCGCCGAATCTGCCGACTTTCTGCGCAGCCACAAACTTCTCGCCGTCAACTTCGCCGCCACGACGCCGCAATTCTTCGACCTGCGACCCGAGTATTACGTGCTCGCCGACCCGCATTTCTTCAACAGCGACGCCCAAAACGTGCGAACGCTCTGGCAAAACCTGGCGCGTGCCGACTGGAAAATCGTGCTCTACGTGCCGCGAACGGTGCGCCGACTGCCTTTCGGCTGCAACAACCCAAACATCACCGTCGAGCGCTACAACCTTACCCCCGTCGAAGGCTTCCGCCCGTTCCGCCACGCCGCCTATCGCGCCGGACTGGGCATGCCGCGCCCGCGAAATGTCCTTATCCCGTCGCTGATGCTCGCCATTGCCGCCGGGTTCAAAGAAATCTACATCGCCGGCGCCGACCATTCGTGGATGAAAACCATCGCCGTCGACGACGACAACAACGTAGTGTCGGTCCAACCCCACTTCTACACCGACAGCCAAGGCGAACAGCAACGCATCCGCACCGAGTATCTCAACTACCCGTTGCACAAAATCATCCACTCGTTCTACATTGCGTTTCGCTCTTACTTCATCATTCGCGACTATGCCGAAGCCCGCGGCGTTACCATTTGGAACATTACTCCCGGCAGCTTCATCGATGCATTCCCCCGCCGAAAAGTATAACAAAACCGACTTTTCGTCAAGCCATAAAAAAATCAGACCCTCCGGATGCCCGAAAGGTCTGATTTTTTTGGGGGCGTGCGAACGCCAAAACTATCTAACTATTACTTTCTTTCCGTTTACGATATACATACCGGAAGTGAGCGGAACGAAACGCGAGCCTTCGACGTCGATGCGTTGCAAGCGAACACCATACAAGTTGAAGATTGAGAACGGTTGCTTCGTAGTGCTCTTAATCATAATTCCGCCGGCTGTGCCATATACGGAGAATGTGTCGACCGGTTTCAATTCTTCCACTTCCGAAGCACCTTCGTCGCCATTGTAGACAAGCAAATTGCGGATGCAGATTTCCTGGCTTACGCTGTTACCGATGTCGATGCGAAGCAAATCGCCGACATAACCCCAACCATACGCCGTGCGGATATCGGCAAAGTCGACAACCACCTTCTTCCAATCGCTCGACGAAGGCATCACGCCTGAGAACTTCTTAGAGCGCGTAGCCGATTCCGGGTGGAGGAAGAATAGCTCGAGCGGCTCAACGTCGACAGTCGAAGTATATTCAAATGTAAGTTTTGTTGCATCATCAGTGAGGTTCTTCGTCAGCGGATTGGTACGGAAATACGGGTCGGAACCGATTGTGTTCATATACCAAGAATTGTAAGAGAGGTCTACACCGCTGAGAAGTTCGGTTTCTGTCGGTTCGAAGTTTGCATCGCGACTTATCGACAGTCCGGTTGCTCCATCATTATCAACAGTGAGATACTCGGCAGGACCGTACTCGCCTTTGTTGATGCACAAATTGCGAATCTTGAATGTCAAGCCCGAGGCAGTACCCGGGTCGAGACGAATATAGTCGCCTTCAAATCCCCAGCCGTGAGTTTTGCGGAAAGTGGAAAGGTCGACGGTTACTTTTTTCCAAGTGCTCGACGCTGCAAGATTTCCGAGACTCAGGCTTCGTGCTTCAGCGGCATAATCCACAAAATATGCTTTGAAATCGGTAATGTCTGCCGACGCTTGATATTCGAACATCAGGGTATTCGCATCCTCGTCAAGAGTAGATTCAAGTTTTGATGTGTAGAAGAACGGGTCGCCGCCGGTAGAAGTAACGACTGTGGCAATGCCTGTAGCTCCGTCGTTCGTAACAGTACATTGGTTTGCGCCTGCTGTGCTAACCGACATCTTGTCGTATGCCATACAGAGTCCGGACGTCATACACATATGACGGACTTTGATTGTAACTCCTGAATTTGAGCCGAAATCGATACGGAAATTCGTGCCTGCCGCGCCCCAGCCGTATTGCTTGCGAAGCGGCGTGATGTTGATTTCCGCGCGACGCCACTCCGTCGACGCCGGAAGCGACGACTTCAAGCTGCGGTCCTCATAGAATAGCCCGTTTGTCGACAAGAATACCTGGAAATCAAAGGCTTTGGTTGCTTGATACTCGAAAGTAAGCACATTTGAGTTATCCGAAAGGTCGTAATCCTTTGGCAGAGTTTTTATATTCGGGTCGCCGTTGGTCGTCTCAATGGTGTAATACTGATAGTTGCCATCGTACGAGCAATTAAGACCGGCTTTTGTGCTTTGGTCGAATTCAATGCGATAGCTGCTATCGCCCGTCGGCGAAACACTGTGATGGATTTGCTCCCAACTGCTTACTCCGATGACGGAAAGATATTGGTTGAACACATTGTCTTCGTTCGACGTGCCGGCAGCCTGCCATACGTACCACGACGGTTTGGGTGTATTGTTTTCGTAGCGGAGACCTAATTGCAAGCCCTCGGCAGAATTATCGCGCCAGTTGTGCCACATAATTCCGTCGATACCGCTGTTTCGCATCACTTTCTTCCATACCCAAGCGGCACCCGCTGCTTGTATATTCAGGTTAGCTGAAGTGTTATTCACTGCATTTACGCCATTTTCCGAGAAGAAAAGTATGCGTTTTTCTTTTCCTTTATAATAGTGTTCGCGACGGAGCATCCAGTCGGAAATCACCTCTACGTTCTTGAACGTTGAGAAGCCTGTGCCTTCGGAATAAGTCGCTTCCGTGTCGGCGCTCCAAAAAGCAGGCTTGAAAAAATCTTGCGGATAAGGGTGCGCCGCAACGCCCCAGCGATAATCGCCTTCGACGCCACTGTAGACCAACAAATTGTCCAGCATATTCTTTGCAGCGAAGCTTGCGCTTCCCGAGTCGGTATGCGCCGTGTTCCAACTTGACGTAAACGAGCCGAGAACGTAAGCGTTCGGGTCATACTGGCGAACGATGTTCGACACGAGTCGCATCGATTTTTCGTAAGTGTCGACGTATCGCATTTGCGGCTGCGTTCCCATATTGGTCCACACAAGGTTTTGGTCGACTTCGTTGTGCAAAATCCAGTGGTGAATGCGGCCATTGCCTTTCTGCGAATAACGGTTGGCAAGGAAATCGACTGTTGCCGCATAGACCTCCGTTCCGTAGATGTTTGTCACATCCGGCATCGAATAAAGCCCGGTGCTTGTATATTCCGGGTGGCTGAGCGCCGTGGCATACTCTTGCTCGCCGCCGTTCGGGTGTACAAGAAGAATAACGGCTACCACAACGCCTTTGGCTTCGCACTGCTTTAAAACGGTGTCGAGACTCGAAAGGGTTGAACCGTTGATGTAGTATCGCTTGCCGCCATAGACGTATTGCAGGTCGGTGTCGGGACCGGTGCACGAACAAGCGTATTGAGAATAATGTTCAGCGTCGTACAACTAAGACCTAAATTGTCGACTTCGCTGATATTTTCGGTAGTTATAGCACCGATACCTTTCTTGGTTTTGAGGACGCCCGGCTCGGCATGGCGAATCGCATAGACCTCGTCGGCATAATGCGCATGCGATAGAGGTTTGGCACTGCTGCTGATGATAGCCCATTTGCTGAGCAAGCGGTCGTATTGAAAGCCTGAAATATTCGAATATCGGTCAACGGAAACCTCAAAATTGCCGACGGGGAGAGCGCCGACATCCTCATAGTCGGTCATCTCGAAAGTGTTTCCGTAAGCCGTAACGCCGGCAAGATGACAGCCCGAAGTGGTCGTCGTTCCGCTGATAATAACCTTATCCTGTGTAACCTCGACATTGGTAACTTTTGCATCAAAGTCGGAAGCAAGGTAATTTTCGATGGCGCGAGCCTGGCTATTCTTTGTAGCGTCGCTCACCGCCACGTGGCCGTAGATGCCGAGTTGCTTGATTTTGATATTTACACCGCTTTTTCTGCCAAAGTCCATACGAAGTTTGCTGCCCGAGCCACCCCAACTGAATTTGTTGCGATAAGTAGCAAGGTTGATGGAAACGAATTTCCATTCCGTAGTTTTAGGCATAATGCCCGTAAACGTTGCAGAACGGTCTTCGCTTTCCGGGTCACGGAAAAAGAGTTGTAACTCGTCGACATCCTCGGAAGCCTGATAGTAAAACTCAAGGCGTACATCCTTCAAGTGCATTGCAGCCGTTGCAAGGGTCGTGATATGCGGGTCGGTTCCCGTTGTAGTA
>JBJEDP010000042.1:0-9582 GCA_051872175.1 Candidatus Limisoma sp. | reverse complement strand
TATCATTCGTCCGTAGCACACACGCCATCTATCTATTTTTCAGAGAAATACGACATTACCGGGCAGCAAACACCGCCGATGAAGCGGCGATGCATCTTTTGCCAAAACGCCCGCCGAACGCCGCCGAACTTTTTCTAAAAAACGCAAATAGTTTTTACATTCAATAGATTTCAACCCCCGAATCACTTCAAAACATCACGTTCAATCACGATTTTTGCTAAAAACACAAAAATCCGCGCAAGTTTGCACTTACAAATCGTAAGTGTTAAATTTAACAAATCAGCATACTTCACCTTGAAAAAATAAGCAGAATTTACAAAAGCCACTGCTATTTCGCAATTATTTAACACCTTATAGCCAAAAAGCGCGGCTTTCAGAAAAAATGCCGCGCTTTTCAGATATAAAGTGTTCGTGTTGATTCTACTTCTTGGTATCTACCTTATTATAACGCTCGTTAAGACCTTTAACCACGTCGGCAGTGATGTCGTCAACGTCGCCGACATACCAGGTTGCCGCCTTGCGGAGCACCAACGTATAGCCTTGCTTCTTGGAATATTCGGAGATGTATTTGTCGACAGAGTCGCGAAGTTGCTGACTGTTCATCAACGCTTCGTTCTGCGCCGTACGGGTCATATTGTCCATATAGTTACGCGCATCGACTTGCATCTTTTGCAACTTCTCTTGGTCGGCATTAAAACTTGCTTCGGTCAAGTAGCCGTTACTCTTATATTTACGTTCGATTTCGCCTGCAAAGCGTTGCAACTCGTTTTCTTTCTGACGGCGAGCCGACTCCAACTTGCTGTCGGCACGCAACAACGCTTCGTTAACGTCTTTGGCAAAGTTGTAGCCGCTCATCAACGAGTCTTCGTCGACAAACGCCACTTTCAAAGCCGACGCATCAGCTGTCTTTGTTACCTTTTTGTTATTACTCTCGGCGTTGGCATCTTTCCCGCCTTCTGCAGAACACCCTGTTGCGGCAAACATTACTACCGCCAACATCAATGCCGACACCTTCGCAAATCTTGTAATTTTTGTCATGATAATTTATTTAGTTAATTTTTTATTCTTCTTTAGCGCATCGGATACCTTTATCAGCCAACGCTCGATTGCCGTGCACGTGCGTCGAGGGAAATTTGCCTCCTTTGACAAAGAAAATTCTTACTCCCAACAGCACTACACACAATGCCAAAACTGCTATAGCCGCGATTATCGTCAACACAATTCTTAAATTTTACTGCAAATATATGAAAAGAGTGAGAAAATTTGAGCGTAACTCGGATTTATTTTGTAACTTGCACCTCGATTTAGGATTGATTTAACAATAATTTTCAAATAAATGCGTTTAATTTTAAAATTGTAAACATTATGACAATCAAAGAACTTAAACCTGAACTGATTTGGGGAATCTTCTCGGAGATTACTCAAGTGCCGCGTCCTTCAAAGAAAGAGGGTAAAATGCGCGAATTTCTCCTTGACTTTGCAAAGAAACACAATATCGAGGCAAAAACCGACGCTATCGGCAATGTTGCCATGCGCGTTCCGGCAACTCCGGGCAAAGAAAATGCGCCCGTCGTTGTCCTCCAAGGTCATATGGACATGGTGCCTAACCAAACCAAGCCGGAAACTCACAACTTCGAGACCGACCCGATTCAAGCCGTGGTCGATGGAGAATGGGTTCACACTAAAGACTACAAGACTACCCTCGGCGCCGACAACGGTATCGGCGTGGCAGGTGCGTTGGCTGCCTTGGTCGACAAGAGTTTTGCTCACGGTCCGCTCGAAGCACTCTTCACCGTCGACGAAGAAACCGGACTTACCGGCGCAAAGAACGTCGGCGAAGGCATGATGACGGGCTCTATCCTCATCAACCTCGACTCGGAAGACGAAGCACAAATCTTCCTCGGCTGCGCAGGCGGTATCGACACAACGGCTACATTTAAATATACTGCGGAAGCCGCTCCCGCCGGTTATGCGTTTGTGAAAATCTCGACCAACGGATTCAAAGGCGGTCACTCGGGCGCCGACATCCACCTGGGTCGCGCCAACGCCAACAAGGTGCTCGTGCGTTTCCTCAACAGCCTTTACGGCGACTTCGGCGGCTTCGCCCTCGCTGAAATCGACGGCGGCGAACTCCGCAACGTTATCCCCGGCAACGCATACGCCGTAATCGGTGTACCCGCCGACAAGAAGGAAGACCTCCGCGTGCGCTTCAACAACTACGCAGCCGTTATCGAAGAAGAATACAAAGGCATCGAAGGTCACCAAGTGTTTAAACTCGAAACCGTCGACGCTCCCGCGGAAGTAATCGACCCGTGTACGGCAAAACGCCTCGTCCTTGCCGCTCACTCCGCTCCCAATGCTGTTATCGCTATGAGCCACAGCATTGAAGGTATGGTAAGTACGTCGACCAACCTCGCCCTGTTCCGCCAAGATAAGGCTGCAAAAACCGTTACTGTCATCACCTCGCAACGCAGCGAAGAAGAGTCGCGCAAGTTCGACATCGCAAGCCAAATCGCCGCTCACTTCACCCTCGCAGGCGCCGAAATCACTCAAGGTGACGGCTACCCGGGTTGGAAACCCAATATGGACTCCAAGATTCTGAAGATTGCCGTCAAAGCCTACGAAGACCTCTACGGCATCACACCGCTATGCACTTCGCTTCATGCCGGACTGGAATGCGGCAACTTCTTGGTACTCAACCCGAAACTCGACATGATTTCGTTCGGACCGACGCTCCGCGACGTTCACACTCCCAAAGAATCCATGCACATCCCCGCTGTGGAAAAATACTGGAATCACCTTGTAAGAATCCTTGAAATGGTAGCCGAATAGTGGGTTGCCACAGAAATATCAGCAGAGAGAGTCAAGACCTGCCCGTCAGGTCTGTCTCTCTCTGTTTTATACCTTGATAATTATAGGCCGATGAAAAATATACTGATACTCCTCATACTCGCTGTGGCAATCTGCTCGGCGGCATTTGCCAATAATCACCACATATCCGTTGAATCAGAGCGACCGCAAGCCGACTCGACCGAAGTGGACTCGCTCGCCAAATACACCCGCCTGACCGAAGACGACTACCGCCGTGTTGCCGAAGAACTCGGCGTGGAAACGGCAACGATAAAAGCAGTTGTCGAAATCGAAGCCGGCACGGCGCATAAAGGTTTTGCCGCACCCGGGATTCCGCTGATAAACTTCGACGCAACAGTTTTTCGGCGCAACCTGTCGCGAGCCGGCAAGAGTTATACCCGCCACGCACAGAATCCCGCATTCCGCCGCCCCGACGTACGTCGCCACGGCTCCTACGGCATGGCGCAATGGGCACGACTCGAGAACGCTCGCACCATCGATGCCGACATCGCCAACACCTCCGCCTTCTGGGGAATGTTCCAAATCGGCGGATTCAACTGGAGGAAATGCGGCTGCGCGTCAATCGATGAGTTCGTCAAACGTATGTCGGAATCGGAAGCCGAACAACTCGAACTCTTCGCCCAATTCTGCAAAAACTCCAACCTCGTGCAATACCTGAAAACGAAGAACTGGAACAAGTTTGCCTACCACTACAACGGTCCGTCGTACCGCTCGCGCGGCTACCATACAAAACTCAACTCGGCATACCGAAAACATTCTCGGAGTCGTTAACTCTTTTTAACCGCCGGGATTTGCACAAATCGCACAAACTGTTTACTTTTGTAACAGATTTAAATTTGAAACGATTACAAACTGTGAGAGAAAGAGCTATAGAACGGTTAAAGAGGCACGACATCAAGCCTTCGGAGCAGAGGATTGTGATAATGCAATACCTCCTCTCGCACCACAACCATCCCACAGCCGACCTCATCTACAGCGAACTCGCACCGACGATGCCCACCCTGTCGAAAACGACAATCTACAACACCCTCAAGCTCCTTGCCAACCACGGAGCCGTGACCGAGATGACCATCGACAAGCGCAACGCCCACTACGACTCTCACACAGTGCCCCACTCCCACTTTATGTGTCGGCGCTGCGGCAGAATCATCGACATGCCGCCCGACAACACAGCCGCCGAACCCTCAGCGCGCTATTACAACAGCCGGGGCGAACAAAACGGCATGCAATTTGTTATCGAAGAAACGGAAATAAACTACAGAGGTTTCTGCGGAGACTGCCTGCAAAAAGAATAGAAACTATTAACACAATTAAAAATTCTTAGAGTTATGAAAAAATTCATCTGTACAGTTTGCGGTTACGTTCACGAAGGCGATGCCGCTCCCGAAAAATGCCCGTTGTGCGGTGTTCCCGCAAGCAAGTTCAAAGAACTTAAAGAAGAGGAAGGTCTCGAATTCGTTACCGAGCACGTTATCGGCGTAGCTAAAGGTTGCGACGAAGAAATGATTAAAGACCTCAACGCTCACTTCAACGGCGAATGCACCGAAGTTGGTATGTATCTCGCAATGTCGCGCCAAGCCGACAGAGAAGGCTATCCCGAAATCGCAGAAGCATACAAGCGCTACGCTTTCGAAGAAGCTGAACACGCTGCGAAGTTTGCCGAACTCCTCGGCGACTGCGTTTGGGACACCAAGACAAACCTCGAAAAACGTATGGCAGCCGAATCAGGTGCTTGCGCCGACAAAATGCGCATCGCAAAACGTGCTAAAGAACTCAACCTCGACGCCATCCACGACACCGTTCACGAAATGGCTAAAGACGAAGCACGCCACGGTCAAGGCTTCCAAGGTCTCTACAACCGCTACTTCAAGAAATAATTCAGCACATCACATCAAGCACCGACAGGCAGCGCCCATCCGCACTGCCTGTCGATTTTTTCATCATCCACAGCAGCCGCAGCGGCAATCGCCGTTTTTTACGCTATTCACTTGAATAATTCAGTCGTTTGACGTATTTTTGCAGAAAATTTGACTCACATGAACCAGGCTTTTATCACATGGACTTTTAATCCCGACTTAATATCGCACCCCATCACAATACGCTGGTACGGCATAATGTTTGTTATCGGCTTTGTCCTCGGCGTGAAAGTTATCGGCAGAATGTTTCGCCGCGAAGGCACCCCGAGCAGTTGGGTCGACGCAATATTCATCTACACAGCCATCTGCACAATCATCGGCGCACGCCTCGGCCACGTATTCTTCTATGCGTGGGACTACTATTCGCAACATCCCGAAGACATCATAAAGACCTGGGAAGGCGGTTTGGCAAGTCACGGCGGCGCCATCGGCATCCTCATCGGGTTGGTAATCTACAAATGGTGCGTCACCAAAAAGCCCTATCTATGGGCGCTCGACCGCCTCGTCGTACCCGTTGCCATGGTCGGCGGACTCATTCGCCTGGGCAACCTGATGAACCACGAAATCTACGGACACCCCACCGACCTGCCCTGGGGATTCCGCTTCGTCGAAAACCTCGAAGCCTGGCTCAAAGGCGCCGAGCCGATATTCTCACAGCCCTCCCACCCCACGCAAATCTACGAGTCGCTCTGCTACTTCGCCCTCTTCGGACTCCTTATGTTTATGTATTGGAAACGCAACAGCGGCGAGCGCCAAGGGCTGCTGACAGGTACATTCCTCGTAGGCTGCTTCGCCTCGCGATTCCTCATCGAATTTATCAAGAATCCGCAAGAAGACTTCGAAGTCGGGATGACATTCGACATGGGGCAATGGCTCAGCGTGCCGTTTATCATCGTAGGCATCATACTCATCGTCAGAGCATTCCGCATCGAACGCGAGCACATCAACTATCCCGACAAATTCGCAGAAGAACCTCGTAAGAAATGAGCAACATCATCGACATAGCTACCCAAAGCGGATGGCTCAGTGCCGAACCCACAGCACTTGAGCGCATCACCACGACGGCGATTATCACCGCCATCGGCATCATTGTCTACCTGTTCTGCACAAAAATCATAGGACCCATCCTCCAAAAATTCGTGCAACGCACAACCGTCAAATGGGACGACCACCTCGTCACGCCCGACATGATAAAGGCGCTCAGCACACTCGCCGTTGCCATCATCTGCTTCAGCCTTGCCCCGCTCATCGCCATCGGCAGCCCCGGCAGCATCAACCTGATAAACAAGACCGGGCAAATAATCATCATCTTCGCCGGAATTCGCGTTGTCAACACCTTCATAACATCCTTTTACGCCATCTCCGACGTGACCAACGTAAAGCGCATCAAGACCCTCCGCGGCGTATTTCAAGTGCTCAAATTCGTGGTCATCGTCATCGGCATAATCATCAGCATAGGCATACTCATCAACGAAAACGTCGGCACCATCCTCGCCGCAATGGGTGCTTACGCCGCCGTTATCGGCTTGCTCTTCCAAGACACCATACTCGGCTTCGTCGCCGGCGTCATCATAAACGCCTACGACACACTCCAGCCGGGCGACTGGGTTGTGATGGACAAGATGAACATCAATGGCGAAGTGCTCGAGACGAACCTCAACATTGTCAAAATACTCAACTGGGACAACTCCATAGCGACCGTCCCCACGCGTATGTTCCTGGAAAAATCGTTCCAAAACTACCGACAAATGCGCATGGAGAAGTCGCGCCGAGTCTGCGAACAAATCTTCATCGACATCAACAGCGTAGCCACCGCCAAAGGCAGTGCACTTGAAAGCTACAAACAACTTGTCACCAACTGGAATCAGAATGCCGTATGCGGCGAAGACCGGCTCACCAACCTCCACTTCTACCGCTACTACCTCGAACAGATATACGCCCCGTTGCGTAGTACCGAGCCCCGGCAACCCGTCACGCATCGTCACATAATGGTCAAAACCCTCCAAGCCACGCCGACAGGACTTCCCGTAGAAATCTACTTCTTCACGTCGGCGACCGAATGGGTCGACTTCGAGCACTTCAAAGCCGAAGTGGTCGAAACGGCCATTGCCTCGCTCAGCCTCTTCGACCTGCGCCCGTTCCAGTCGCCCGCAGGCACCGACATCGCCGCCATCAAGGAATAACCGCTATTTCAATTGTTTTATCACGCGAGCCGGATTACCCACCGCAACCGACCGGTCGGGAATGTCTGACACCACGACACTTCCGGCACCGATAGTCACACCGTTGCCAATCGTCACGCCCGGCAGTATCGTCACACTGCCGCCGATCCAGCAACTGTCGCCGATTGTCACCGGACGTGCCCACTCCTTACGCGTGTTACGCTCGTCAGGGTCAGTGCTGTGGCACGCCGTATAGATGCTCACATTCGGACCGATAAAGCAGTCATCGCCAATCGTCACAAGCGCCTCGTCGAGAACGGTGAGACCGAAATTAGCGAAGAAACGCTTGCCCACACGAATATGCTTGCCGTAGTCGCAATAGAAAGGCTGAACGACAAACGTATCGGCATCACATTTACCGAGAATGCGTTGCAGCATCGCCGAGCGAGCCGGCAAATCAGTAGGGCGAAGTCGGTTATACTCCCAACACAAATCCTTGACAGCATTCTGCATCTCAATCAAATCAGCATCGTCAGCGCGACACACCTCCCCCGCCAACATCTTTTCGTATTCCGTTTTCATCATTTTTCTCTTTTCTAAAAAAGTGCGTTCCAAAATTACGCAAAAAATTTGTAAAATTGAAAAACTTTGACTACTTTTGCAGAACGAAAGCGCACGTGGCGTAATTGGTAGCCGCGCTAGACTTAGGATCTAGTGTCTGACGACGTGGGGGTTCGAGTCCCTTCGTGCGCACACCTAAGACAAAGAGGAAATTTCTACGGATTTTTCCTCTTTATTATTTTTGCAAAGACTTGTAATCCTGCGCATTACAGCAAGCGCACTATTCTCCTTCTCGGTTCGATAACCGCTAATTTCCTTATCCAAAAAATTACATTTGTAATTAATTCACATCTGAATCAAACAGACTTAACAGCAATCGTTGTAATTAGAGGGAAAACGCTTGTAACCGACAATGTAGACTCACTCATTGACTATGCTTCCGACATAAAAAAACACCGACTATTTCTAATCGGTGCTTTACATAAGAGAGTTCTTATCAACTTATAACTCCTGTTAGATTATCGGTAAACATAATTCTACCATTTAAGATTAGTTGGTCTGATTTGTTGCTATAGGGAGTATTGTCCGTAATTCTATCCAATGTAACGTTTTGGAAATCCAAAGTCAATAAATAAGAACCATTTTCCAATTTTTTGTATGAAACAAATTTGACTTGCCCTTTGGGATTATTATTTTTCCAAGAGAATGTTATGGATTTTTCAATACTATAAGCTTTTTCTCGATATTCAATTTTATTGTAAATGTCATACACTACCCCATTATAAACTTCTTTAACGACCTGTTTAAATCCAAATACCTCCCCTTGCTTTGCAGTAGAAGGATCAAAGTCAATAAGCATGAAACTGCATTCTACATCACTATTGTATTCTTGAAGGACAATTGGATTGCCCTCACTGTCAAATGCCCTATATGGCATATCCTGTGCATTCAATTGGAGTAAAAACAAGGAATGTCCATAACTATTTCCTAAAGGAGAAAAATAGCAATACGTTTCACTTTGCTTTATATCCAAGCCGGGCCAAGTGTACGTATGTCCATAGTAATAGTTTTTACCATTGATAGTGAAGGAGAATTTCTCGTTTATTCCTGCATCTCCTCCTTTGTTAGGTTCATCATCGTCTCCACAAGAGACGAAAGCAAGGCTGAAAACAGCCATCATGACAAATGTCATAAAATTTAAATACTTTTTCATTTTTTAATTAGTTTAAGCATCTGTGACCCTGCGATGCTAGTTATTATTAGATTTGAAATAGGCATTTACTATTTCAGTAAGTTATCATTGTTTCCCAAATGTCCATTGAAGCCGAATATAAGAAACAGCACTTTTTAATTTTTTTGAAATACCCATTTCCTCACTCGATAATTCTGCAATATCAAGGAATCCCTTGTCGAACCCGATACCTAAACCAAACTTCTTAAAGCAAACGCCTATATTACCTCCAATGCCAAAATCCAAAGGTTTGGATTTAAGTTCATAATCGCATTCTCCATAACCTTCCGATAATGAACAATTTCCGTTTACGCCTATATATGGGCCTAAATCCACAAATAATCTGGTGTCATTTTTAAAAACATACTTATATCCTACATGGATTGGAATATTAAATTGTACTTCTCTAAAACTGTTTCCTGATGACATCATATCATCTAAATTACTGCTCATTTTACCTCCGCGCTGAGTGAAATGTAATCCTACAAGTCCATATAATCTTCCTTTATTATCAGAGAATGAAAGTATATTTTTTTTGACATCGACCCCGGCATTGATATTAACTATTGCTAAGTCATACGGGTCACTTGAGGCTGTCGTGCCAAATCCTGCACTAATCGTATACTCAAACTGTTTTAAGAAAGATTTGACCTTCCCAACTTTTGATTCTTGGGAAAAAGCATTTACACTGAATGCAATGAACAATGCAAAAAGAAAGATTTTTTTCATAAATATTAATTTTTTAGGCATCTGTGACCCTACGATGCGGGTTGTTATTACGTTTGGGGAGGCATAAAAGAAAAGCGGAGTCACCATTTACCTAAACTGCCTTGTGGGGCTT
>JBJEDP010000041.1:0-2037 GCA_051872175.1 Candidatus Limisoma sp. | reverse complement strand
AAGCCCTGCCAGCGCAAACAGATATTCGCCCATCGACGACACAATGGCTCGTGAAGCTATGGCATCGATTAGCAGCGACACAAGGATGCTGACAACAACCACGGCGGGCAAGATGCCGCCAACGCGATGTATCTGTCGCGCCTTTTTGAACAGCCACGCCATGCACATCACAAACAGCACAATCCCGACAATGCCGAACTGCGCAAGTTCGGGAAAGAACGTATCGCCCACAAAGGCGTCAAAATCCGGCGAAAGTCCGTAAATCTTATCGAAATCGTATTTATAATACAAATCAGAATAATGAAACTGTGAGCCGGAGGCTTGATTGGCATAAGAGCCCAAGCCGGAGCCGAGCCAAAAATAGTCGGCAAGGACAAACAGCATCCCCAGATAGAGCGCCGAGCGTGCAAACATACCGGTCGACGAATCGTCGAATTCGTTGACGGCAATGCCTCCTTGCACGAAATAGAACTGAAACTTGCTCCACGAAACGGCGGCAAGCGCCAACAGCACCGCACAGCAAATCATGATGTTGCGCAGCGACATTTTCACAAAGAATCCCGGTCGATAGACAACGACCATAAACACGATGAACAGCAGCGCGCCGTAGTATTTCGAGCGCGTACACACCAGACCGAGAGCAAGCAGCAGGAATGCTTGCAAGAGGTTGCGACGGACCACCACTTTGCTGTCGTCGTCGATAAACAACAAAAACGTCAGCCCGGCACAGAGCGTGACGCACCCCACATAGTAAGGCACGACAAGCAGGTCGTAGAACATCGCCGAGCCTGTCAGCAGAGTGGCATACATCGCCACGGCAGCAAGCGAGAGTGCTATGAGTATGTATTTAAGAATCTGCCGTTGGCTGAACGTGAACTTCGGTGCAAGCCCGTAAGCTACGCCGAAGCAGATAATAGGCTTAAGATGAAAAATATAGTCCGCACGAATTGCAACAGTCTCGTTACTCTTTATAGCCACCGAATAGACGGCATAGGCGGTAATGATAAGTCCGGGAACAATCATCGCCTTATAGTTGCGCCACGTGCGATTGTAGAGCATATCGACCCCGGCAAGCATTACCATAGCGGCTACCACCAGCTCGTCCATCATCTGGAAGATAGCCGGCGAGAGCAGTTGGCTTATCGCCAACAAGCAAAACAGCACGAAGTATGCCTTGCTGAGGTTTATCATAGGTCGCTGTGAATTTATTTAACTGCAAGAGCAATTATCAACGAAGCAATAACCGATGCTGCACTGACCACAGCCGAAACAATCGACAATTTGTAGGAATTGTTTTGATTGTATTCGCTATTGATGACGCGCACTTTGTCGGGCTCGACGTAGACCACGTCGTTCTGCTTGAGATAGAAATACGGCGAATTCAACAGATTAGCGTCGGTCAAGTCGATGGTATGGAATCGGCGTTCGCCCTCTTCTTCGCGAATGAGCATCACGTTGGTGCGCATGCCGTAGAGCGTAAGGTCGCCGGCATCGGCAATGGCATCAAGGATGGTGTAACGCTGAGTTTTGGCTGTCTTGGCTCCGGGATTGCGCACTTCGCCAAGCACGTTGACGCGGAAACTTACCAACTGTACGTTCACAATCGGGTCGCTTACGTTTTTCGCCACCTCGTTGCGCAGATAGTCTTCGAGTTGCGTCGTGGTCATTCCGGCTGCCTTAACCTTGCCGATTGTGGGCACGTTGATTTCGCCCGACTCATTAATAACATATTGAGTCTTAGGGTTGAAATCCAACCCGTTTTCGGGTGCGGGCACCAACCGATAGGCATCGGTGGCTTGCGGAACAAGGCTGCTTATCGTCACGTCGATAACGTCTTGCGGTATAAGTTTTACCATATATTCGCCCGAATCGATTTTGCTCTTTACGGTTTCGGCGTTTTGGAAATACGCCACACTTTTCGTTGACTTACACGAACTCATCGACAATACGACGATTGCCAACACACTAACGATTTGTATATATCTTTTCATTCGAAAATATTTAGATTGTGAAGTGCTGATTTTAAACACTTCGTGT
>JBJEDP010000040.1:0-9623 GCA_051872175.1 Candidatus Limisoma sp. | reverse complement strand
TCGTCTTGTTCGTCGTTGGTGCGGCAAATTTGGATTTGGTTGTAGAATTCTTCAATCGATGCGGCGTTGTCGAGGTTCGACGTCAGACTCTGGCTTACGTAGCAATGACGGTTGAATTTCTTCACCACGCGATGCCACCACGGTGCGATGGCTGCGAAGTTGCTCGATGCGCCGATGTTCCAGTAGATTTGCGGCGACATGAAGTCGATTGTGCCTTCTTCGAGCCATTGTACGGGGTCGGAGAAGATGCCGTTATACTGCCAGTCGCTGCCCGGACATGGCTCTACGCCGTGAGCGGCTGCTACGTCGGTCAGGTTGTTGCCGCTGGCTACGCCTGCCGGTCCGATGCCGAAGCGTACCCATGGTTTGGTCGATTTGATGTATGCGTTTACGCGACGTACCATGTCGTTGACGTTCTCGCGACGCCAGTCGGCTTGCGAGAGTGTGCCGCCGGCTGCCGTGTAGGCGTTATACTGCTCTGCGTCGTACGACATTGGAAGCCCGTTTTGGTAGAAAAAGTCGTCGAACACGATGCCGTCGACGTCATATTTGCTCAAAATGTCGGCTATTACGTCGACGATGCGTTGTTTCACTTCGTCGAGTGCCGGATTGAGGATGGTCCACGTGGTGGAACCGTTTTCCCATTTGATTAGCCAGTCGGGATGACTGTTTTCGTAGTTTAGAGGGTTGTCGCCCCATGAGGTGCCCATCGATGTCGATTGGTTCATGTAGCGATAGGGGTTGAGCCATGCATAGACCTCGATGCCTCGCGCATGGGCGTTCTCAACAAGGAAGCCCAGCGGGTCAATCGGGCATTCCACTCCGCGTCCCGACGCATAACTCGACCATGGCTCGTATGCCGAATTGTAGAGCGCGTCGCACATTATTCGTGAGTGGAAGTAGATGGTGTTGAAGTTCGACTTTTGAATAGTGTCGAGGTTTTCAAGGCAGAGCGATTTGTGACGTTCAACGTTGGCTGTTAAGATTGTTGCGTTGGGCCAGTCGCCCGAAAGCGCCGACATCCAGGTGCCTCGTTGCTCGCGTTTGGTCGCTGAGGCGCTTAGGGTTGCCGCTATTGCCATAACCGCGGCGATTATTCGTAAGTTCATAGTTTGGTTGTTGGGTTTTTCGGTTTTGTTGTTATGAAACAAAAGCCGCTCCTTTCCGTAACGGGCTTGGAACGGCTTTTGTTAAGGTTTTGAATTTTAGAACAAGTTTGTAATCTCGTTGTTGATAGCAACGCCTAACACTTTGTCCGTAACAATTGTCTTCTTCAGAGCTTTTGCCGACGGGTCGTAGTAGAGCAGACCTGTCGCAAATGCCGACGTGTCGGTTTTGCCCTTGTTGAAGCCGAAGTATACGTAGCCCGTTGTCGGGTCAAGTGCCATTTGCGTACAGTAGATGCCTTCGTCGGCGGTCGTGTTGACTCCATCGGCTTCCATCAAACTCTTGAATGCCGCGGTGCCTACGTCTTCGCCGTCAGCCGGAAGGTCATATTCGTAGAAGCCGCTGTCGGCGTCTTTCGTACGGAATACGTAGAGCTTGTTAAGCTTTTCGTCTATCATGAAGCACTTCAAGTTGCGCGCGTCGAGGATTACCTTGTTCGGCGTTGTTTGAGTGTCTTTGTAGTAGATGATGTCGGATGCTTTGAAGCGGAAGATACCGTTACCGTTGTAGCATTTGCCCCACCAGTATGTGCCCTTGCTGTCTTTCAAAATAGTACAGCTGATTGCACCGTAGGCAAGCGACGTACGGCCGTAGTAGCCGAGGTAGTCGTTCGTCAGGAAGTAGTCGTTTTTCTCAACTTCGCCGCGACTCTTAAGGTCGAGCTTGCGCAAACCGGTGTTTCGGTCGGAGTAGAGCAAGTTGGTGCCGTCTTGACAGCCGAAGAACGGGTCGAAGAATGCGCCTTGTCCTACGTTGGTCACGAACAGGTTAACGCCTGTGCCGTCGGGGTTCATCACGTTGATTTTACCGTCGCCGTAGACGCCTGCCTCATCGTTGATGTAGGTATATTGCTTACCTGCGTCGAGGATGTAGAGGTAGGATGCCTTGCCGCTTTCGGTAGTTTCGTCGTCAATGGTGGCAAACACGAGGTTCATCGGGGTTGTTCCGCTCTTGACGCCCATATCGAACGGCAAGTTCTTGGTGCCTGCCGGAAGTTGCGACTCGTCGATAAGTTTGATTGCCTTCACGTTGCCGCCATACACTGCATAGTAGAGCGTCTTTGCCGGAATCGGAGAACCTACTTGTACGTTTACGTATGAGTCTTGGAGCGAACGGTTTTCGCCGTCGAGGTCAAATGTCGTCTTAAGTTCTATCTTTTGCGAACCGATGTTGCGGAAACGAAGTTTGCCCGGATAGTCGACGTTGCCTTCTTCGTCAGCATAGCCCGTAAACGAGGTGATTTCGTTGCCGTTTTCGTCAATTGTGCCTTCCGGGAAGGTCCAATCGTAGCGAACTTTCAATTTTTCCGGGTTCGGCAAGAAGATGTCGAAGTCGACGGTTACTTCGTTTGCCAAGATTACGTCGGCGCTCTTTTCCTTGATTGAAAGTACCGGAGCGATGTCGTAAATCATAATCGGGTAAGTACGCTTGCCCACGCCGTCGATGGTCAACGTCACTTGATATGTGCCGGCTTGGTCGTACTTCTTCAACGGATTTTGCTCGTTCGATGTCGTACCGTCGCCAAAGTCCCAGGTCACGTTGCCGGTTTTTGCCGACGTGTTGGTGAACTGGATGGTCGATACAACGTAGTAGTCGAGTGCATATTCTATTTCGCCGTCTTCGTTAGGCGCTACGCTGTATTGGAAATCTACGTCCTTGCTCGGAAACGTCGTGTAGTCCGGGTCGTTTTCCGTGCAGGCGCTCACAGCGAACACCATTGCAGCGAGTAAACAAATATTTTTAATTAACTTCTTCATTTGTTCGTAGTTTTTTAGTTAAGAGAAACTTCCATTACATCTGTAGTGTAGCCTACGTTGCCTACGGTGTCGACAACTTTGAACGTTACGCCCATCTTGTATTCGCGGTTAAACGATACAGCGTATTGTTTCTCAGCTGTGTTGTATACCCAGTCTTGGAACGGTATCAACGATATCAAATCCTTGAAGTAGGGCATATATGCCGGACGTACCGAGGTCAAAATCTTTCCTTGGTCGTCGTCGTAGCGACAGAACACCCAGGGCGACGATTCATAGACGTCGTAGAGGTTCACGTCGGGGTTCTCGTAGTCGAGTCCTACTTCGTTGTAGACGGTATTACCCTCGCCGTCGAGCGTCTTGTAGTAGCGTGCCACTACGTTCTCCGTGTTGGTATACCATGCGTCCGACTTGTCGCCGCTTTCGTCGAGTACCATCGATGCCAGTACGGCTGCGTCGAGCTCGCTATGTTTTGCCGCTACGCTGTTGAATTGATCGGCAGTGAATGCGTAGTTGACGTAGACGTAGCGAAGGTCGGTGTAGTACGCGTCGGTGGTCAAGTAGTCGATAACGGTTTCAACAAATTCTTGTTGGAAATTTGTAGGGAAGTATGTGTTAAACTTGTCGCCTTCCCATGTCGATGTGTTGCCCCAAGAGAGGGTCTTCAGCGTTTGCGACGTCGGGAATTTTGCGTTCAATACATATTCGTAGCCGTCCCATTCTGCCATCGAATGTGGATACGATGCTATGCGTTGGTTGGCGCGGATGGTGTCCGAACTGCCAAATGATTTTGTGTATGCCAACACGGTCGACAACTTAAGTGTTGCCTCGCCCGATTCGGTTTGCGATACGAGTGCCCACACTTCCGAGTGGTCCGGCATGTGGTTCGGGTCGGTGTAGTATTTGCCGAGGAAGGCTACGCTATCGCCTGCGTTTGCTACCGTTCCCGACAATTCCCACGACACCGTCGGAAGGGGTTGTCCTACCTCCATGATGTCTTCGAACGGGTCATGCATGTCGCACGATGTCATTGCAAGTAGTGCAACTGCTATTGTTCCTATTTTATATTGTAATTTCATAACTTTATTCATTTAAAATTATTCTGCAGTCAAGGAATTTCTTACACCTGCTTGCTCTGCCCAAATCATCGGCTTACGCAACCACAAGTGGTTCTTGTATGCGCCAAGGCGTTCCAATTCTGCCTTGTTGTACTTGTCTTCGGTTTCGGGGTCGTAGTTGTAACGTTGAATCCAAGTGTTCTCCTTTTGTTCTTCGGTCAAGCCGTCTACCCAGTACGGTGCGTAGAGGTTGTACGGACGACGAAGTCCCGGATATACGATTTCTTGGTTCGGGCCGATACCGTATTTGTTACGCTCGTTGCTGTAGTGGTAGCGACGTAGGTCGGTCCACTGCTCCGGTTGCATATACATGGCTATGTATTTTTGCATCATCAAGTCGCTCAGCGTATACTCCGACTCGTTGAAGAACCAGTGGTGGTTACCCGGAGTCGCTGCGTTGGTCACGCCCTTAACCGGTGTCACTTTTTCTCCTTCTTGGTCTTTGTCTTCGATGAATGCGTCAACTGTGGCTTCCCAACGTGCTTTCGAAAGCGTAAATTCGTCTTTCTTCGCTGTCGTGTTTTCGCGTGCGTCAAGCTTTTGATAGCCTGTGGCGATTACGTTGCCCGGATAGAGCACTTCCGGATATTTCTTCTGGAATGCTTCGAGGTGACGTTCGATGTTAGCACGTGTTGCGTCTTTTGCCAATTGGCATGCTGTGGTCTTGTCGCCCATCCAGTATTTTGCTTCTGCTTGGATGAAGTAGAGCTCTTCCATTGTGAACAAGGGTACGTAGCTCGACACGCTGCCTGCATATGCGCCCATGTAGAGGTCGGGATAGTTCGCTGCTTTGAACGATGTTCCGCATCCGATGTTGTTTTCCAACCAGCGAAGTTTAATCTTTGCTGTTGTGTTGGTTGCCGATGTCGGTCCTGTACGCGGTGTGAACAGAAGGCTCGCACGCGGGTCGTCGGCATAACCGCGGTTGGTTACGAATGCGCCGGCATTGTTCTCGTTGGCTTGGTTGAACACGCCTAAGCAGTTCTCCATGAAGAATTTCGACGGAACAGCTTCGGTCAGCAAGTTCTTACGCGATTCCCACGAGTTGATAATCGGTTGTGCGTCGCTCCACGGGCAGTTCTGTTGTTGTGTGCCGCCGTCGAAGTTGTAGCGCGGTTCGCAGCCGAAGAATGTGCCGTAGGTTGCGTCGCTGCGCCAAATGTCGATTGCCTTTTGAGCTGCATCGTAGATGGCTTGGCAAGTCTTTGCCGATGTGTCGACGTTCGGAATGTTGCGCAGCAACAGACGTGCCTTCACTGCATAGACCAAACCTTTCCACTTGTTGAGGTCGCCGGCATAGACGCGGTCTTGCTTGATGGTAATCTTTTGGTTGCTCTCAGCCTCGGTAAGCGCCGGGTTTTCGAAGTCGGCAATCAAGGCGTCTGCCTCTTCCATCATCCATTTGTAGATGCTTGCCTGTGTGTCGTATGTCGGCGAATTTACCTTGTAGGCGTTCGTCAACGGCATGTCGCCGAATGCGTCGGTGGTCAATTGTGTCGACATCAAGCGAATAGCGCGTGCTATCAGCGTGTAGTTCGGCGATCCGCTCGCTTCTGCGTTCTTGATAAGTTCGTTGATGTTTACGCCCAAGTCGTAGTAGTGACGACGCCATTGCGGGTGACGGTTCATTGTCAAAAATTCCCAGCCGCTCTTGTAGGCATATGCGCCTGTCTGCGACTTGCCGGTCGTTGTCAAGCATTGCGACAAGTAGATGTTGTATTCCGCGTGGTCGAAGTTCGTTTGAGCCGCATAGAAGACAACAACGGGTAGCCCAACCTCTGCCGATACGCCGGATGCTTTGTCGGGGTTGACGTTATCGTCGAGTATGTCTTCGCAACTTGTTGTGCCTATCGTGCCAAACGCACCAAGCAGCAACGACATTGCTATTAATTTCAGTTTATCCATATTGTCTATTATGTTTAGAAGGTAGCACTAAGTGAGAAATTGAAACTGCGAGTGGTCGGCACGCTGTAGTTGTCGATACCGGCAGAACCTGTACCACCACCTGTGCCTGCAAGAATTTGCGGGTCGGAGCCGGTGTACTTGGTGAGAAGGAACAAGTTACGACCTGTTGCCGATAACTTCAAGCCTTTTATCGGGCAGTTCTTCGACAAGTGTCTTGTGAGGTCGTAGCCTATGGTTACGTGGCTCAAACGTATGTATGAACCATCTTCGATGAAGTTTGACGATACCGAGTTGTAGTAGTTGTTCACGAAGTTGCTGTCTAATACTACCGGTGTGGTGTTGCGTACATATGTGCCATCGGCTTGCGGCACTACACCTTTTATTACTACTTCGTGGTTACGATATTTCGTCAACAGATTTTCCATACCGTTCGAGTTCAAACCGCGACGTGTCACGTTGACTACATCGCCGCCGCAACGTCCGTCGATAAGGAAGCTTACCGACAATGCTTTCCATGAGAACGATGAACCAAGACCGAGCAAGAAGTCGGGCTCGCGGTTACCTATCAGCGTGTTCTTTACAGAGCTGATTACGGGATAGCCGTTCTCGTTGCAGATGATTTGTCCGTCGGGGGTGCGTTCGTAGTCCTTACCGGTTACACCCGTTGTCGAACCGCCGAGGTATGCCGACGGGAAGATGTCGCCGTATTGCGTGCCGGTCAACTCTGATACGTCTTCCGGAAGCGATTTTACTTTACCGCGGTTGAACGAGAAGTTGGCGGTTGCTGTCCATGAGAAGTCTTTGCCGCGAAGAATGTCTTGCGAAAGTGTCAACTCAAGACCCTTGTTCTCGATGCTACCCTCGTTACGCGTTTGAAGAATGTTACCCGATGTCGGCGATACGCGAACCGTTACGATTTGGTTGTCTACTGTGGTCGAATACCATGCTACGTCCAAGCGCGTGCGCGAGTCGAAGAATCGCAAGTCGGCACCTACCTCCCATGAGTTGGTCATCTCCGGTACGAGCTCGGTTGCTACCGCTGTCGTTGCGTCGATACCCCAGCCACCGTCGGGGAACACTTCCCAGTTCTTATACGATTGCGTGAAGCGATATGCCGGCGCGTCTTTACCAACTTTCGCCCAGTTTCCGCGAATCTTACCGTAGGAGAACCAGTCGCTCTGAATCTTAAACAATTCCGAGAAGATGATACCACCCGTCACTGACGGATAGAAATATGTGCAGTCTACTTGCTTGAGCGTCGAACTACCGTCGTAACGACCGGTCACTGACAATTGTGCCATGCCTTTGTAGTCGAGGCGAAGTTCGCCGAAGTAGCCGAACTTGTTGCGCTCGGTGCGATACATCGACATGTAGTAGCCCGATGCCGTCGCTGTTGTAAACGTCTCGGGGTTGGTGTTCATAAACGAGTAGAAGTCGCCGTCGAGCATAAACTCTTGTCCACCCAACGTAGCTTCTTTGCTCTTGTTTTCTTTATAATCAAGACCGGCGAGAATGTTGATGTTCAAATCGTCGCACACTTGCCAGTTGTATGTACCCATAATTTGTGCGGTAAATTGAGTGCTGTTCGACGGTTGATAAGAGAACGCACCGAATTTGTAGCGATAGTCGCTGAATGCACTGTTGTTCGGGTCTTCGAAGTCGCTGTCGACAAAGCGCGACACCGAGTACGATTCGTAGTCGCTGAAGCCCTTATCGTAGCCTAATTTACCTGTAAACACGAGGTTCTTTACCGGTTCGTAGCTGATTTGACCGTTCAAAATCATACGAGTCGATTCGGTCTCCGATTGGTCCATATAGCGGCCGAAGTAGGGCGATGTGGTTGCACTAATCTTTTGTGCATCGGTCAACGCATCCCAGTTGTCGTAACGGCATGCCCAGTTAGGACGGCCCTCTGTGGTCACGTAGTCTGCCATATCCTTGTTGATTGCCCAACCGTAGATGGTCGACATCGAGTTGCCAAAGCCGCGGCTCTTGCTGTTGATGAAGTTCGACGAAAGTTGAATAGTCACTTTGTCCGACGGCTTGTATTCTCCCTTGAGGAAGATGTTCAAACGATTCTTGTAGTCCTTGGGTACTACACCTTCGTTGTTCATGTAACTTGCTGATGCATAGGCGTTAAATTTGTCGCTACCGCCGCTCACCGACAAGTCGTATTTCTGCATGAAGCCCGTGCCGAGGAAGTTGCCTACGTTGTCGTAGATGGTGTCGTCGCAGTTTGCGTACGGACCCCAACCGCCTGACGTGTTCTCCTTATAGAAACCTTGTGCGCCGCCTACAAATTGGTCTTGGATGTTCGGCACACGTATACAGTTGTTAAATTCCCAACTGCCTTGAGCCGTTACCTTGATTTGTCCGGCTGAACCTTTCTTCGTTGTAATCATGATTACGCCGTTGGCTGCTTCCTGTCCGTAAAGGGCTGATGCTGCTGCGCCTTTCAGCACGCTCATGTTTTCAATGTCGTTAGGGTTAAGGTCTCCGAGGCTCGAACCGCTTCCGCGTACCGGCATACCGTCGATAATCACCAGCGGCTCGTTGCTTTGCGACGGGTTGATTGACGATATCGCACGAATAATCACCTGCGTAGATGAGTTCGGCGAGCTACCTCCGGTCGACACCTGCAAACCTGATACCTTTCCTTGAAGGCTGTTCGCAAAGTTTGCCGAGTTGCCGGCGGTTACATCGTCTGAATCAAGCGATTGAACCGCAAAGTTAAGTTTTTTCTTCTCCTGTGTTTGACCCATGGCGGTCACAACTACCTCTTGAAGAACTTGTGAGTTGTCTTTCAACTCAATGTTGACAACATCGCGTCCGCCCACGTTCACTTTCGCCGTGGTCATTCCGATGTAAGAAACTTCCAGGACATCATTGTCCTTGGCTTCGATTGTAAATTTTCCGTCGAAGTCGGTTGCAGTCGCGCGCGACGTTCCCACTACCTTTACCGTGGCGCCTATCAACGGCTCCTGGTCGGAGGCTTGGGTAACTACGCCCTTGACTGTGCGAGCATAACCCACAACCGCAAAAAGGGAAAATAACAGAAGCAATACCTGTTTTCTCATAATTACTTTTTGTTTGTTTATGTTCAAGGTTTGAATTAAGTTACTATTAATGTTTATTGTATTAAATTTAACGTTTTAAAGCTCGTTTCCTTTCGGTTTTGCCCCGGTTTCAGCGCGGTTTTGTTAATCTACAACTCGCTTACCCGGCTTTATCCCCGCCCGGAAACCGCTTCATACACGAAATTTCTACAAATCTACAATTATTTTTTTTATTTCAAACCTGTTTGCTTCACTTTTTTTAGTGTTTTTCGTGCAATTTATATATTGTAAACAAATCTTCAAATACATTAACAGTGGTAAGAGCGGTGAGGTGAGAGGTAAGAGGTAAGAGGTGAGAGGTGAGAGGTGCGGAGCGAATGTGAATCCACAGCGTGTCGAAGATACGCTGTGGATAGTGTGCGTCGGAGATGCGCCGGTTGTGGTAAACCCCACGCTCAACGTCGGAGACGTTTTGCGTGGGGAACTACGACGCCCCAACACCTCGAGCCTCGGAGGGGGTCGGTTGTGGTCACAGATTTGCTCCCTGTACCCTGCACCCTGTACCCTGCACCCTACACCCTCCACCCTACACCCTCCACCCTACACCCTCCACCCTACACCCT
>JBJEDP010000039.1:0-9633 GCA_051872175.1 Candidatus Limisoma sp. | reverse complement strand
CGGCAGAGCATCGTGCGACCGCTTGTAGCACCAAGGTCTATGGCAAAATAATTCATATATCTTCTGTTTTATTTGGTTTGTTCAAAAAGTATTCTAACCGGACCGATAAGTCCCGACGACTGCAACGGCGAATCGCTGCGCCAGTCGTTGAAGTTGCAGTTGGTCTTACGCTTGTCGGCAGGCATTGCGGCATCGCCGATAAGGCGGTTCACCCACGTATTGACTACCGAAATTTCCACGGCGTTTTCGCCGCGACGCAATGCCTCGGTGATGTCAAGCGAGTATGGTGCAGTCCAAACGCCACCGACGTACTTGCCGTTGACCGTAACCTTAGCCATCACCCCTACTCTGCCCAGGTCGAGAACCACCTTGGCGCCCGCCGGGGCTTCGCATTCGAACTTTCGGCTGTAGACAGCCTCGCCCGAGAAATGGCGCAGTTCGTCGTCGGCGGAATCCTTAAGGTCGCAAATGGCAAAGTTGTTGCGGCGTATGGTTTTGCCGAATTTGTCGGTAAAGGTCACGCGCCAACCGTCGTTGAGCGCAGCATGGCAAGTCGATGCCGAAGCACGTTCGGCAGGAGCCGGCTGCTCTTTCGAAAGAACGACGAAGGTGCTTTCGAGCGGATGCAGATGCAAGGGCACAATCGTGCGCTCGCCCGTATCAGTATACACGGCGGAAGCAATCTTTCCGGTCACGGGATTCCACAACTCGACGTTCAAGCCCGTAGTGCGCAGAGAAGCGTCGATAGCGACGGTGTCGGTCGGCGACTGGTTGGCAACGAAGTAGATTTGACGTCCGTCGGCGGTTGTGTTGTGAGCATATGCCACATCGCACTTACCCGAATAAGCGCGGAACGTGGCGTCGGGAGCTATGCCGAACATGTCGAGCACTTCCTTGACATCATAGCCGCTAAGGACAAAGCCGTTACCCACCTGACGCATAATGCGTTGTTCGTTCGACGAGCCCCAGAGTTCGTCGGCAAGGCTACGCACACGAGCGTCGCAGTCGGGATATCCCTTCAGACTCGGCGACTTTTGCGGCTTCGGTCCGAGAACGATTGCACCGTCGTCGACAAGCGTGCGGATGCGCGCAAGCAGTTCGGGCGTAATCGTCGGCAGCGGCGGAAGCACGAGCAAACGATAGGCATTGAGCGTGCCCGGCAGGCAGAGCCGATGGTCGGCGGTTGCTCTAAGGCGGTCCATAATCACTTCGGCATTGATATAGTCGAATTGATAACCCGCAGGCAATGCCGGATTGGTTGCGCCGGTCATCACGGGAGCGTCTTCGCCGATAAAGTATGCAACGTCGGCAACGTAACTACCCTGCTGCTGAAGCAAGTTGCAGCGCTTCAGGTAGTCGGTAAACAAGTCCATGTGGCTGTACCAGGTGTTCTTGCGGTTGAATTCATTGCTGAAAGCGGCATTAACGCCCGGCAAAGTCTTTTCGTCGGGTTGCGACACCACGAGATGCAGCAGCGTGCTGTTGATACCCTCGCTGAAGAAGCGGTCGCCACGTTGCTTCATCGTCGCCGGATAGCGCGAGAACGGCGCTCCGCCGCAGGTAAACGACTCGGAGAAAATGGTAGGCTTGCCGTAGATGTGTCCGCACGACGATGCGGCGCGGTTTTCGATATTGCCGAGTTCTCCTTCACTCCAAAACTCCCCGGCTACATCGTCGGCTTGCCCGCCATATTGTAAAAATTCTCCGCAGAAACCCCAGTGCCCGTAGTTTTCGAGCCAGAGGCGCATACCGTCGGCATTAGCCATCTTGCGCAGTTCGCCGATATGATCGTAGGCGAGGCGGTCGGCAATCATGCGTCGCACATCCCACAAAAAGCGGTTCGACTGCTCTTCGTCGGCAACGATGATGCCGCCGTAAGTCAACAAGAACGGCGTCGGGTCGTAGCCAAAGCGCAACTTGAACTGCTCAATGAAGTCGTTACCAAAATTCTGCGCAGCGCGTTCGTAACTGTCGCAAACCATATATTTTAGGCACTTACGCTCTTCGGCAGGAACATAGTCGATAATTCGTCCCATAAAACTATCGTAATGGTTGCGCAGGCTCGGCAAATCCCAACGGTCGACCTCCAAACCACGACCGTCGTCTAATGTCGGCGCATTTTCTATGTTTGTCGGGAGCATAAACGTACGCACGATGCGCCAGCGTCCTGCAGGCAAGGTGCATGTCAACGAATTGCCTTTAAGCGAAGCCGAAAGGTCGACAACGTCGTCGGCGGCAACTGCCGGCACGGCATTGCGAGCAACGACTTGTTCCCACTTATAGTCGCTCCACGTAGGCGTGGGTATTTGCAACATCTTGGCAAGAATTTTCTCCGGATATTGGTCGACGACCGGTTCCGAAGATATGCGAATCTCTTTCAGCCCGGCACCTTTGTTGACGCCGCGAAAGACGATGCTCAACGCCTCGGCTTCGGTATCAGCCAGCGCATGCACGATGGGTGCGTAAGCGTCGTAGCCGACAAAGAGCCAATCGAGCGTTCTATCTACCTTAAATTCAGCCACTTTCGTACGACGTGAGCCGTTTATCGCGCAAACCTCGGCAGTACAGTAGATGCGACGCTCCGCCGGATAGATAGCAATCGAGCGAGCCGTAAACGAGCCGCCATACGGACGCAAGTCTACTACGCACGAATCCTCGAGAGCATATTCGGTGGTCATATCGCCGTCGAAAAGCGATTTCTGTGCCGGAGCAACGTCGGCATTAGCGTTGCCGAGCGTGACAAAGGTGTCCGGCAAGCGATAGGCAAGCACCTTTACGTCGCTATAATAGCCGCCGTTGCCGGGAGTGTCGAACGCCACGTTGACAGCGCCGCCGTCGACTTCTACAGTTTGGTTGGCAAGATAGCGCATTGAGCCTTCCGGCTTGTTCCACGGACCGCCGGCTTGGCTCCAACCGGGTGCGTTGAAGATGCCGATGTCGATGCCGAGTTCGGTGGCGGTAGCAAGAGCCTTTCGCACAATGCGGAACCACTCATCCGAGAGAATCTTGACTTTCCCGGGCGTTGCGATACCATCGCCGGCACCGAGTCCCATATTTCCGATAAAGGCGGTGTTGATGCCTGCCTGTTTCATGGCTTTAAGGTCGTTGACCACGCCTTGCTCACTGATATGTCCCGAAAGCCAATACCAATAGCACGACGTGCGCACACTGTCGCGTGGCAAGGCAAACGTGGTCCGTAAATCTCCCCACGCCGTAGTCGGCAAAATTGCCAAAAGGATGACGATTATCGCCGATGTTATTTTATTTTTCATTGTCATAGAATTTATATCGGTAGTTAAAACGCGCATTCGGAGCCACATCGCCGATGATGTAGAAATCGAGCACGTCGAGTTGCGGACAAACGTCCGGCAGATTGTCAATCCACTTGAAGTCGAAATGTCCGGCAACGCCATTCAGGTATTTCCGCGGCACGGAGACTTGCAATTCGTTGCCTTCAATACGGCACGGTAGCGACGCTATGGGCGTCCATTGATAGTTGCCGTCGGCGCTGCAACGGCTAAACGTAGCCTTGCCGTTACCGGCTATGTATATGCGATGCGTATAGCCGTGCCAATTAAGAGCATCGCCACCGGCAATAAGCAGAGTGATGCCGGAGCCCGACGGCTCGAACCGCAACGGGTCGCTGCTGCGCAAATAGAAATGGAAGGTACGCTTGTCGTGTGCCACTTTGGCAACAATCAAGTCGTTTCGACCATATTCGTTGACGATGGTGTCGAGTCGGTTGTAGCCCGGCGAATTGCAGCAAAGCGTGTCGGCACGGTCGTCACGATATTCATATGCCACGGCTGTCCATTGTCGGAAGTCGGCTCCCGCTTTGATTTTCGAGCGTCCGACGCACGGGATTGCGCGGCAACCCTTGTAGCGATGCATGTGCGACACGAATTGCATATAGTAGTTGTCGCGAATCTGCGGATGAGTGCTCGGCTCGATGTCGCGGTTGAACTCCGCATTGTAAGTATCGACAAACATTGTTTCGCCAAATTCCGATTTGCCCAACGGACGAGCATATTTGATGTTAGCCGAATCTTTGACGGTGTATCGCTGCGCCGTCCATTCGTTGAATTGCGTAATCATCAGCACCGGAGGATGCAGTCGATGTGCGGTTTTCCACTGCTCCTCGAAATAGAGTCCCCACGACGTTGAATCGGTCAGCGCATAGCGATTGAGCGGCGGTTGCTTGCCGCAATGGAAACTTTTGCCGATTTTCGAACTTGCGTGTTGCGCCACACTTACGCTGAGTTGCTCGGGCACCGACGGGTCGGTGTCGTAGCCGGGCGCTTGCGGATAATGCTCGAGCCACGCCCATTCGCGAGGATTTTTACCATTCAACCACGCCCACGAGCGGCGGAACGTAAAGCGCTGCGCAATAGCCGGATTCTTCAATTCGAGAGTGTCGGCGGGATTGGCAAGGATGAGCGGTCGCCCCTGATAGTAATACCAATAGCGGTCGTTCGACGAATCGCTGTAGAACGTGTTGTAGAGAAGTTCCACCTCGCGCGCACCACCCCAGTAGCACATAAAACTCAGCCGAGGAGACTTCATTCCCGCTGCCGTGCGACGGTCGATTTCGCGCATCACGGCTCGCACCGAACTTTCGTAAATCGGTCCGTTGGTAACGTCGAAAAACAAGAAATCGACTCCGGCATCCGACAGCATCTGCAGATGTTTCGCCACGATGTATGGATTGCCCGACTGATAATAGCCAAGCAGAGGTCGAGCCCACCAGTGCATTTCTTGCAAGTCGCCCCACTCGGGGTTCTCCGGATTGCGGCTGAGAATCTCGGTGACATCGAAAATCGCATTGTGGTTTACGATGTGATGTCCGTGCCAAAGATAGTAGAACATTCCCACATCCGACTGAGGTCGAGCCTGTTGCGCCGTATCGCTGTCGCAATCGTAGACCTGGCGACCCAAGTCGTCGGTAGCTACCCATGTGTCGCTATAAGTATCCAAAAACTCGGTCGCAGCCGACCGGGCAATAAAGCCGGCAGCCACGACAGTAAAAATGCTTAATATGAGACGCAATCGAGCAACCATCGACAGAAATTATGCTATTTTGAGGCTCTTAAAACCGGTTTTTGATACAACTTTTACAATCACAAATCCTTTCGGAAGGTTGAGCACGACGTTTTTAGCGTTGTCGGCAACGGGATTTGATTGAATCAATGCACCTTGAGCATTGTAAATCTCCACCGACGTAACATCGTCGGCACTCCAACGCAGGCTTACTTCGCCCGATGCCAAACGAGTCCATTTGACGTCGTTAGCCACGCTGACAGTCTTGACGCCGCCTTGAGGCACGAGCGAGCCGCGGTAGCGATAGTTGAAACGTCCGTTGGGAGCAACGTCGCCCTTATCGATAAAGTCGAGGATGTCGGGATTGTCGGGTATATTGTCCGCCCACTTGAAGTCGAAGTCGCAATCCGTCGTCATGCCGAGGTCGGCGCGGCTCAGCGCAAAATACAACTGATTGCCGTCTTGGCAAAGATTGATTTTTGCCACCTCGCTCCACGAATATGCATTACCTTCGTTGCGATAGAGCCAGTATTCACTACCCGACTTTTTCATCGTAACGTAGTCGTAGCCGTTCCAGCCGGTGGTGTAGTCACAGTCAGCGTTAATGAAGAGCATAATCCACGACTTGGAGAAGCGAATGTTGGTCGGAGTCGACGCCATACGAAGGTAGAAATAGACGTTGTCGGCATCTTTGGTAACTTTCGTCGCAACGAGGTCGTGACGGCCTGTTTCGTTGACCATCGGCGCCATGTTTTGGAAGCCTTGAGTGTTGCGATGAGTTATGTCGCCGATATCGTCGCGAAATTCGGGCGTAACGTCATCCCACTGCGTCATATCGGAGTTGAGTTCGATAGTTTTTGCAGCACTCGGCACGGGGATTTCGCGCACGCCTTTGTAGCGACGCACGTTGTTGACGAGCTGCATATAATAGTTGTCGCGAATCAGCGGATGCGTGCTCGGCTCGATGTCGCGGTTGAATTCGGCATTGAAAGCGTCGACGAAATAAGTGCCGCCGATTGCCGGAGTTCCACCGGGATAGATGTTACCGAACTCCGAGGTGCTTTTGATAACAAAACGACCTGCCATGCACTCGTTAAACTGAGTAACCATCACAATGGGTGGCGCTTGCAAAAGAGCTTGCTTCCACTGTTCGGCAAAGTAAAGTCCTTGAGGAGTTTCCTTGCAAACGCTATACTCGTCAATTGCGGGTTGCGAGCCGTTGTGATAACTCTTACCCACTTTCGACGTTGCGTGCTGAGCGGTCGACACGGAGATTTGCTCATACGTCTTCACTCCGTTTTTCATCGTCCAGCCCATCTTCTGCGGATAGTATTCGAGCCACGCCCATTGGTCGGCGTAGCGTCCTTGCATCCAAGCCCAAGAGTAGCGCATCGTGAAATGGTCGACAATCTCGCTGTCGAGCGACGACAGTTCGCTCTTGTCGACGAGCATCAACGGGCGTCCGTCGTAGTAGAACCAATATTTGTCGTACTCGGGTTTCGAGTAGAATTTTGTCCAAAGATTTTTGACAACAGTAGCAGCCGACGCATTGACTGTGTAGCAAAGTTTGGGCGACTTCATGCCCGCCTCCGTACGACGGTCGATTGCCTTCATTAGTTCGAGCACGGCGCTATCGTAGGTGAAAGCGTTGGTAACGTCGAAAAACAGGAAATCGATGCCCGCATCTGTGAGCATCTGCAAATGCTTATCGTAGACAAACGAATCACTATTGACGTAATATCCCAACCAAGGTTTAGCCCACCAGTGAGGAGAGCCTTCGGGTCCCCATTCGGGATTTTTCGGATTGGCTTTAAGTATTTCAGTGATGTCGTAGATTGGCTGTCCATTCGTACCGTGAGGTCCGTTACAGATGTAGTAGAACATCCCGACCGTTCGGTTAGCGCGAGGCTCAACGATTCCGGTAGCGGAACTACTTACGGTGCGTTGCAACTCGTCGACCGCCACCCACGTATCGCTGTAGGTGTCCCAATCAAAAATGTCGTCGGCATATGCCAACGAATCACTCGCTAACATAGCCAACGACATAAGAACGGTCACATAAAACTTATACTTACTTGAAAAAACCATATATATATATAAATTCACTAACAATGATTATTGATTAGACAATTTACAATCCGCGAACTACCAGCCGACGTTTTGGAAGTCGGAACCGGTATGAGTTTTCAATTTGTTAATCTCATCGCCGGGGATTGGCAGACGCAAATATTTATCGGTAGTGGCAACACGGCTGTCGTTGACGAGGACGCGCTCGTAAGTTACACGTCCGAGTTTGCCTGGGATAACGCTGATACCTGTCACAGCCTTGTCTTCGCTAAGGATGTTCCAACGACGAACATCGTAGAAGCGATGGTCTTCGAAAGCCAATTCGACACGGCGCTCGTTGCGAACGCGAGTACGGAAGTCGTCGGTAGAGATGCCCGCTTCGATTGCCGGCATACCTACGCGCTCGCGAACTGCATTGATAGCATCGAGCGCTGCTTGCGGCGTACTTCCTTGCGAAGCCTCGTTGAGCGCTTCGGCATAGTTCAGATAAAGTTCGGCAAGACGGAAAATCTTGAAATAGCCGTCGAAGTTGGTGCTGCGGTCCGACTTATAGCCGAAGAACTTGCGCAGGTAGTAACCCGTACGAGTGTTACGGATAGACGACTCGGAGGGAGCATAGGCACCCGTCGGACGGGTATCTATTTTCACGCTACCTCCGGGTGCTAACAAAGAATTATAGTGGTAAATTGTAGATTCGAGACGCGGGTCACGATTGGTGTACGGCGATTGCTCGTTGTAGAGCGTAGCCTCGGGGTTGATGATAGGCTCAAGGTGTTGAGCATCGGCGTAACCGAGAATCGGCATCTTGCCGTCGATAGTTTCGTAGCTGTCGATAAGCTCTTGAGTCGGGCATGCACCGGCTTTCACTTGACCGAGAATTGAGGGAAGACCATTATCCGACCAAACCGTCATCTGGTTTGGTGCTTCCATAATGGTTTCCTTGTCAATCACGCCTTGCACGTCAGAACGCATCGTGAAATAGAGGTCGTAGCACGAAAGAGCGGCATTGTTGGTCGGAGCGGTTTTGAAGAGTTCATAACCGTGCTCAAGACAAAGGTCGAGCGCGCGTTTTGTCACCTCAGCTGCTTCAGCCCACGTAAACGTGCCGTCGTTGTTCAACGGACTTGCTGCGTAGAGAGCTGCTTCCGACATGATTGCACAAGCCATACCCTTGCTGAAGCGGTAACGGTCGTCCTCCAAAGTTCCGGAGAACCAAGTAAGGCGAATGTTTTCGTCGCTCACCTCGAGCACCTTCTCGCAGTCGCTGATAATTTGACGAGCACACTCGGCGAAAGTGGCGCGCTTGGTGTCGGCGGGGATGTCGAGACCGATGTTGTTGAGAATCAATGGCACACCGCCATAATTCTTAACGAGGCAAAGGTAGTAGTATGCGCGAAGTCCGTAAGCCTGAGCGCGGAAACTCTCACGTTCGTCTTCGTCGTAGGTTTCTGCTTCGTCGATGTTTTCGAGGAATTTATTGCACTTACGAATACCCTCATAGCAGTTGCTCCAACCGCCGGGATTCGTAATCGGGTTGTCGAACGAAGTGACGCGACCTGCCATCCAGCGCTCGGGAGCACCGTTGAGTTGGTCGTAGACGTCGTAAGCCTCATCGCAGTAGGATGCAAGCATCGTCGTACCTTCGAGCACCATTCCGCGGCTTGTCAGGTTGGCATAGCAATAGTTCAGGTAGCCTGCAACCTTCTTCGGATTGCCGAACACAGCCTTGTCGGTGAGACGACCGTCGTCGATTTCATCGATATTTGTGCAACTTGCCATGAGAACTGCCATAGCGGTAGTACACGAGGCAATGAGTAGTGATTTCTTGATAAGATTCAGCATAGTTGTATATGTCAGAAGTTTACGTTTAAGCCAAAGTTGAATGTTTTGTAGATGGGGTACTCAGTTACCGACGACTGTTCGGGATCGATAAAATCCTTAAACTTGAAGTTTGTGAACGTCAGCAAGTTTTCGCCCGAGAAGAAAATGCGGAGGCTCGAAATGCCGATTTTTTGAGTGATTGTCTGCGGAAGAGTGTAGCCAAACACGAGATTCTTCAAGCGTACATAGTCGTTTTTCGACACGAGGAAGTCGTTTTGCTCAAGGCTGAGAGCGCCACCGGTAGAGAGTGCCGGATAGGAGATTTCTTCGCCTGCAGCGTAACGCTCTGCCGTCCATGCTCTCTCGTGAATCGGCGAGAACACGCCTTGCTCGTAGTCTTCGTGGATACCCACGCCGCCGTAGTATGATTTGCGGCCGGCTGTGCCTTGCCAGAACATGCTCAAGTCGAAGCCTTTGTATTCTGCCTCAAGGTTAAGGCTATAGCTGTAGGTCGGGATGCTGCGAGTGCCTTCCAACGGAGCTTGGTCTTTGACGTTGATAACGCCGTCGCCGTTCAAATCCTTATAGATTAAGTCGCCCAAACGCGGTGAGCGCACGCCGTCGTAGGTAAGCGGATTGGCGTCGAGTTCTTCTTGAGTGTTGTAGAAGCCGTTGCCGGCGCTGTAATCGACAATGTAGCCGAATTGC
>JBJEDP010000038.1:0-2057 GCA_051872175.1 Candidatus Limisoma sp. | reverse complement strand
ATCTATATAACCTTCATTTCATACGAATCTTCATTCCGCTAACATGCAATCTTTTCATACTACTGCTCATGAATCATCCGTTGGCACAAAGATTTACTAATTTTCGACCGCAAATATAATAATTTTTTTCGAGAAAACAGTAATTTTACCTACAAATTGTTATTTTTCTCCAACTTTTATACATTTTTTGCACACAATTTTCCGAAAAGCATATCTCGGTGGTAAAAAATACAGCGCCCCGGCCTGCTATCAGGTCGGGGCGCTTGGTTAGGGATTATCTATCTGTGATTATTTCACATAGACTTTGCGTACTTGGTTGCCGAGTACTTCGATGAATACACCGTTGCTGGGAGCGGGTACTTCTACACCTTGGAGGTTGAAGTAGCGAGCATCGCTGTTGATTACTTCGATGCCTTCAACGCCCGATTCGCTTTCGATTACGTTGATGGTCATAGCTTCGAAGTCAATGGTGATGTCGTACTTACCGGCTTCGATGCTCCAAGCGTAAGCGCTACCGGCGTTCACACCACCTTGGTAGCAAACCATGTTAGTGGTGCCGGGCACAAGGATGCGTTCGTTGTTGGAGGCAGCGCCGAAGCGGTCGGAGGCGTTCACTACATTCCAGTCGCTGCTGCAAGTAGTGATGAAGGAGAAGTAACCGAGTGCATTGTCGGAGGAAGCGGATTCAATTTCGAGGTTTTCAACCTTGAAGGTGGCGGTGTCACCTTGGCGGGTGAGTTCTACACCTTGTGCAGGAGCCCAGTGACCTACGGTGAGGTTACCGATTACGTAAACGTGTTCGGGAACTTCCACGGGAATTTCTTCACCGGTTACAGTGAGGGTCCAGGTTTCAACGTCGAGTACGAAGTGGGGGTTGGTTACGTTTACGGTCAGGTTACCACCGTTTTGTACGAGTTGGTAAGGTTCACCGGCAACGAGAGCGCTACCGTTCGAGCCGTAGTTAACGTCCCAAGAGCCTTTGGTCAGTTTGAATTCGCCTACGGTACCTTCAACGTCGAGGGTGTAAGTGCCGTCGGCTTGAAGAGCGAACTTGTAAGCTTCGTCAGCGGCATTCCAGTCATTGCATTGACCGGCGAGGTAAACGGTTTCTTCAACCAGTTTATCTACGCTGAACAGGTCGATTGCAACCAAACCGCTGCTGGGTACGTTGGCCACAGACTTGATTTCGAAGTAGTATACACCGTCAGCTTCGGGGGTGAAGGTGAACGATTGTTCTTCCCATTCGCCGTATACGCCTTGGACGCTGCCGAGGGCGAGGTTGCATTCGTCGCGGTCAGTGCCCACGCTCAGAGTGGTAGTGTTGTAGCGAGCTGCAACACCGCCGAAACCGGGAGCGTAGTATTGGAAGGTGATTTCGTAAACTTCACCGGCTTGCATTACATAGCCGTTGGTGTAGGCTGCGGGTTCACCGTAAGCGGGAGAGGTTTCGGGGAGTACGAGGACGTTCTCACCGTCGGGTGCACCGGCTTGGATACCGGAGTCTTGAGCAGAGTAAACTGCGAATTGACGTTCGGTGGCGGCGAAGCTCCAGCCTACCAGTTCGTCTTCGAAGCTTTCTACTGCGGGATATTCGCTGATGGGTTCAACGTATTCTGCTACAGTGAAGGCATCGATGGCTACGAGGCCGGCGGAGGGCAGGTTAGCGGCGGATTGGATTTCGAAGTAGTATACACCGTCAGCTTCGGGAGTGAAGGTGAATTTAACTTTGGTCCATTCTGCAGCTACCTCTTCAATCTTAACGAGTTCGGTGTCGCATGCTTCTTTGTCGGTACCTACTTTCACGGTGGTGGTGTTCTTGCGAGGAGCGTTACCGGGAGCAAGGTACTTGAAGCTCAGGTCATATTGTTGACCGGCGGTCATCACGTAACCGTTGGTGTAGGCAGTGGGAGCGGCAAAGGCGCTGCTGGTTTCGGGTACGATAAGTACGTAGTCACCATCGGCAGCTTCTACACCTGCGTCAGTGCCGGAGTATACTGCGAACTGACGTTCGGTGGCGGCGAAGCTCCAGCCTACCAGTTCGTCTTCGAAGCTTTCTA
>JBJEDP010000037.1:0-2059 GCA_051872175.1 Candidatus Limisoma sp. | reverse complement strand
TGAAGAGCGCATATATCAGTTCAAGTTGGAGTATGTTCTGCTCCGAATCGGCAGCCAATCGTCCTTATACGATATGCTTGCAAAACAACACAGGTGGTCACGTTGTGCTCGGTTTCCGCACAAACTGCTGCGTTCAGTCGGGAACGACTAATTTTGTTGCAAAGACCGGTACGTTCGTTTGTCACGACCCGTTCGGCGACTACAACGGTGCTTCTTACCCGAACTGGGACGGTCGCTACAGTTCGTATGACTGGCCCGGCTATAGCAACGGCTTTAAGAATATTAATACGTTCTATTGGGGATGTGTGGCTATTCCGCCCGATGGAACAACTACCACTCCTTCAGAACCGACAATTACTGTAAACCCGACTTCGCTTAACTTTGAATGCTATCAAAACGAGCACCCGACATTGTCGTTCACAGTCACCGGTAAAGACCTTACCTCAGACATCTCTGTGGCTTCAATCACTCCCGGACGCTTTACTCCCGATGTTAGCAGCCTCGGCACGACCGGCGGTACGGTGAAAGTGACGTTCAACATCTCCGACGTTATCGGTACTTATGGCTCAGGTGGTACTGCAGTCGACTATAACTTCTACATCAAACTTACCAGCGGAAGCCTTACTAAGACAGTGCCCATCACGGCTACCGTTAAGGCTCCACCGTTGAGCTTGACTGAAAAGTGGAACTTCTCGGAGCAACGCAACACTAAGACTCAGAAGGGTTGGGATGCTTCGAAGGTGCGCAACTTCTGCTACAACGATGGTAAACTCTACTGCGTATACGACCACAGCAATATTAAGGTTATCAACGCACAAACCGGCGAAGACCTCGGCAACCTTAACGAAAACAGCATCGTTGGCGCTGGTACGTTGAAATACTGCGACGTGAAATGCATCGACGGCCATATCGTGGCTTGCAACCTCGCAACTACCGCAAATAGTAACGACCTCCGCATCTACGCTTGGGATAGCGACACGGCTGAGCCTTACTTGCTTTTCAACACAACCGACTTCCAAGGTATGACTCGCGTGGGCGACTGCATGGAGCTCGGCGGCAGCTGGAGCGGCGACCTCCGCGTTGTGTTCTGCGTCGACCAAAACTCGCAAACCAAGATTATCGAATATCGTCGCAACAGCAGCGGCTCATGGTCGACAGTTTCTACGCTCGTTACTACCGACGGCTCTACTCAACTCGCCACGGGTACAACATCGCGCGCTTATCCGCAGTCGTCAGGCTGGTGGGTCGATGGTAAGAGCTGCTATCCGGCTTGGTGTACAGGTACTGCCGGCGGAACGGCTACTCGTCAATGCCAAGTCAACACCGGCGAGACTTGGGGCGCAAGCCACCACGAATTTAACTGGTTAGGCGTGAAATATGCCGTTAACCTCAAGTTTAACGACCATACATCTAACGACGACACTTATATGGGTGGCCGTATGAAGGTTATTATCGACAATACAGGCAACTTCTCGTCGACTACCGACGTGGGCGAATTCCCGAGCGACGGTCTTGGCAAGGTGACGAAGAATATTAACGTAACAGGCGACTGTATGGTTAACACCGACGGCTCAACCTACGTTGAGGCTTGGGTTTGCTCGACAAGTCAAGGTATGGCATATTACGCTTACGGAACCGTGCCTTCTAACACCGTTTCGCCGATTGAACCCGCAGAACCCGAACCGACCACTCCGACAATTTCGGCAGGCGCTTCGTCGTTGAGTTTCTCGACCATTGCAGGCACTTCGAATACCAAGACTGTGAAAATTAGCGGCGCGAACCTCGAAGGCGCCATCAACCTCGCTCTCTCGGGCGCTAATGCCGATCTCTTCTCGCTCAGCACAACTTCGATTGCTCAAAGTGCAGGCTCGGCTGACGTTACAGTTACCTACAGTCCGACAGCTGAGGGCAGCCATAGCGCAACGCTCACGGCAGCCAGCGCAAATGCTACGGCAGTGACCGTTTCGCTCACCGGCTCGGCTACGGCACAAGCTCCGGTAGCTTCGTTCGACGACGATATCACCGCTATGACCGAAGTGTGGAACTACTCGGGCAACAC
>JBJEDP010000036.1:0-2067 GCA_051872175.1 Candidatus Limisoma sp. | reverse complement strand
TCTCATAACAGAAGAATTTAGGTTTGTTAGCTGTAAAATAATGCTTATAGCGTCATTCTTTTGCAAATATAACACAATAAATGAATATTGCAACAAACTTTTCGACTATTTTTTAGATAAAATGGAATAATCTCTATATAACTATATTATACAACATAAAAAAGGTAAAAAGCGCGCCTTTTACCTTTTTAGGAGTCGGTTTCATAACGGATGTTGTGAAACGGTCTCACAATTATGAATGTGCAGAATGATTAATTTCTCAGAGATTCTTCGATACGTTCGACGACTGTGCGGAATTCCTTGTCGACCGAGATGCGTTCGTCGATAGCTTTGCAAGCGTAGAGCACGGTTGCGTGGTCGCGGTTAAGTTTGGCGCCGATGTTGGTCGACGACATCTTGGTGTGTTTCTTAGCCAACGCCATGATTAGTTGTCGCGAGTCGGCAACGTCGCGTTTGCGGCTTTTGCTGTAGAGCAACGAGGTGTCGACCGACATTTGCGAGCAAACGGCATCGACGATGTTTTCGAAGCTGATTTGCTTTTTCGACATGCGGATAGAGTTCGACAGCACGTTGCGAGCCAGTTCGACGGTAAACGGCTGGTTGAGCGCCGTTGCGTAGGCGAGTAGCGACACGAATACGCCTTCGACTTCGCGCACGTTGTCTTTGACGTTTTCTGCCACGAAGTTGATAATATCTTCGGGGACGTTGACGCTTGCTTCTCTGGCTTTTTGGCGGAACACGTTACGACGCAGTTCGATGTCGGGGCGCGACAGTTCGACGGTCATACCCCACTTGAATCGCGACAACAATCGCGGCTCCATGCCGTCGAGCTCGGCGGGCGGGCAGTCGCACGACAAGATGAGGTGTTTTTGATTGTTGTGCAGATAGTTGAATATGTGGAAGAACGTGTTTTGCGTACCTGTTTTTCCGGCGAATTCTTGCACGTCGTCGATGATGAGCATATCGATGGTCTTGTAGAAGCCGATGAAGTCGTTGACGTTGTTTTTGCGCACGGCGGTCGTGTATTGCGACTCAAACGTGCGTGCGCTCAGGTAGAGCACGCGACTTTGCGGATATTGCTCCTTCATGCGGTTGCCAACGGCTTGAATCAGGTGGGTTTTGCCCACGCCGGTCGGTCCGAAGATAAACATCGGGTTGAACGTCTGCTCTTTCGGATTGTTGGCAATTGCGCTGGCTATGGTGTATGCAAGTTTGTTGCTGCTGCTTTCGCAATAGTTGTCGAAGGTGTAGGTCGATTTGAGTTGCGAGTCGAGCGGAGCATATTCTTGATGGTCGAAAGGATTGGGAATTTGTTGGCGGACGGGAGCGGCGCAACTGCGTGAAGAATCGTCGGCAACACTTGTGTCGGCGTCTCCTTCTATTATATTATGTACATAACGCAAACGCTTTACGCCGGCGAATTCGCGACGTAGAGTTGCTGAAATGAGTTGCAAATAGTTGCTTTCGATATGTTCCGCGTAGAACGCTGAGGGTACCTGCAACGTGAGCAAACCATCGGCATAGTCCACCGCCGTTATCGGCGCGAACCATGCTTCGTATTGCTCTTTGTCGAGGTTGTCTCGAATGATGCGGAGACAATTTTCCCAACGTTGTTTGTATTCAAATTCCATTCCTTCCTTAAATTTACGCTGCAAATTTGGGAAAAAATTTGTGATTGAGCAACTAATTTTTTTTGCCGAAAAATTTGCTTTTCTATAACTATACTATAAATCAGTCAGTTATAATTCTTTGCTTGCCTCGGAGTGTAATTTGTTGAAAATTAGCTATTTGTCAGATATTCCTGCTTGCCTTATAATTATGCGCAAACGCTCGGATAGTGCTATTCCAAAACGGTTTGCGCCTTGCATAACGACAAAAATCACAATTCTCGTTATTTGGAATTATTCCAAATAAGCAAAATCGGAAGGTTGGATTGCCTCGCCTGCGCGTAGCGAAGCGGCTACGTCGATGATGCGCTGATTGGCGCTTCCGCGGAAGAGCAGCGACGGGTCGGCTTGAGCCTCAACGAATTGTCCGTCGACGACGACGTCAATCCATCGAGATCGG
>JBJEDP010000035.1:0-9795 GCA_051872175.1 Candidatus Limisoma sp. | reverse complement strand
GGTGTGTATGTGATGCCATAAAATACCGCAACAAGGTTGGCATGGACGTTTGTGCGGAAGTGGTAAACAGTTATCTGGCACTACCAGGCAGAAACCTTTCCCTGCTTTTTGACTATGCTGACAAACTGAGAGTAAGAAGAATCCTTGAACAGTATATTGCACTAAAGCTATGAGTGAAATCAAAAACTATGGAAAATCCATCAGGGCAAGGCTGCTCAATGTAGCCAAGCAGGAGGAAGTGTTCTATCAGACCATCCTGACCAGATATTTTCAGGAGCGTCTGCTATACCGTATTTCCCAGACACGTTATCGTGAAAACTTCTACCTGAAAGGCGGCGCGCTGATGTACGCCTATGAGAGGTTTGCAGCCCGTCCCACATTGGACATTGACTTTCTTGGCACTCACATCAGCAATGATGGCGAGCGCATTGCCGAGGCGTTCCGAGAGATATGTGCGGTTGATTGCAAGGAGGATGGTGTGCAGTTTGCTTGCGACAAGATTGTCACCCAAAACATCACTGAGTTCAAGGATTACCATGGTGTCCGTCTGAGTATTCCGGTGACCATGGACACCATCGCGCAAGTGCTCACGATGGATGTTGGATTTGGTGATGTAGTGACACCACATCCTGTTTCATTGGACTATCCTCTGTTGTTGGAGGGACTGCCCGAAGCAAGCATCCTTGCCTATTCCACAGAAACCGTAATTGCAGAGAAGATGCACGCTATCATAGACCTGGCAGACCAAAGCAGCCGTATGAAAGACTATTACGATATTTACCATCTGCTCACATCATTCCAATACGACACTGCCATTTTGCAGGATGCCATCAACCGAACCTTTAAGAATCGTCACACACCCTATACTGATGACACGATGTTTTTCAGGGAAGACTTCCCAAACCATCCGCAGATGCAGGTTCGATGGACAGCTTTTCTGAAGAAGGCTACTATCAATAGTACCCTGTCATTTCAAGAGGTGGTTCGTTGGCTTCAAGATACATTAAGACCATATTGGACAGCATACAGACGCATGTTGCACTAACCGGACTTGGTTACATAAAATTATTCCGAAAATTTCCAAATCGGAAACATTCGGAATAAAGAATATATCTCCAAATCAATTAAGGATTATATCTAAACCACCGCGGCGAGGCGGTCGATGAACTTGTCGGCATCCTCGCGAGTGAGGCACAACGGCGGCAACAAGCGCAGTACGTTTGTGCCCGATGCGCCGGTGAAGACGTGTTGCTCCTTCAGCAGTCGGAGTCGGAGTTCCTTGACCGGTTCGCCGAATTCGAGTCCTATCATCAAGCCCTTTCCGCGAACTTCCTTAATCTGCGGGAACTGACTGAGTTTGTCCATCAAATAAGCACCCACCTGTGCTGCGTTGTCGACCAGGTTTTCTTGCTCGAAAATGTCGAGAACGGCGATTGCAGCGGCGCAAGCAAGGTGATTGCCGCCGAACGTCGTGCCGAGCATTCCGTAGACCGGCTTAAACTGCGGACCAATCAACACTCCGCTCATGGGGAAGCCGTTGGCGATGCCTTTTGCCACCGTAATGATGTCGGCATGGACGCCGCTATGCTGATGTGCGAAAAATTTGCCGCTACGGCCGTAGCCCGACTGAATTTCGTCGGCAATGAGCACGGTGCCGTGCTTGTCGCAAGCATAACGAAGAGCGCGAAGGAACGCCGCACTCGGGATGTTGACGCCGCCGACGCCTTGGATGCCTTCAACAATCACAGCCGCCACGTCGCCCTTGGCAAGTTCGGCTTCAGCAGCCGCAGCATCGCCGAAAGGCACGAACGTAACGCGTCCGTTGGCATTGACAGGCGCCACGATGCGTGGATTGTCGGTAGCCTCAACAGCGAGCGACGTACGTCCGTGGAATGCCTTGCTGAACGCCACGATGCGCGGACGTCCCGTGTGGAACGACGCAAGTTTCATGGCGTTTTCGTTGGCTTCAGCTCCCGAATTGACCAAAAACAGCTGATAGTCGTCGTAGCCGCAAATGCGTCCGAGGCGCTCTGCAAAACGGCTCTGCAAAGAGTTGACTACCGAATTGGAATAGAACACGAGGCGTTCCGACTGCTTGCGTATTGCTTCAAGATAGTGCGGATGAGAGTGACCCACGGAAATCACTGCGTGACCTCCGTAAAGGTCGAGATATTCTGTGCCGTTGGTGTCGAAAACGTAGCAGCCCTTGCCGCGAACGATTTCGACGTCGAACAGCGGATAAACGTCGAAAAGTTTCATAATCTGTTAATTTACGCGGGCATGCGCCCCGGTTAAAATGCTGACGCCTTAAGTTGCAGTCCCACACGCTCGTGGAGCCCGAACAGCAGGTTCATGTTGTGCACCGCTTGTCCCGACGCTCCTTTGAGGAGGTTGTCGATAACCGAAATGATGAGCAACTTGTTGCCCTCTTTTTCGAGGTGAAGGATGCACTTGTTAGTGTTGACAACGTCCTTGAGGTCGGGCATCGCGTCGCTGATGAAGGTGAAGCGATGGTCGTCGTAGTATTCCTCATAGAGACGGCGAATTTCGGCGAGTTCGACCGGACAGTCAAGGTAAGCAGCCACAAAAATTCCGCGCGAGAAACATCCGCGCACCGGAATCAGGTTGATGTCCGAGTTGAAACTCTTCTGCATCGACGAAAGCGTCTGACGGATTTCCGCCAAATGCTGATGCTTGAACGGCTTGTAGACTGAGATGTTGTCGTTGCGCCAAGAGTAGTGCGACGTTGCCGAAGGCTTAACACCGGCGCCCGTCGAACCGGTAATGGCGGTTATGTTGATGTCGGAATTGAGCAACAGATTTTTCGCCAGCGGGAGCAAAGCCAGTTGGATAGCGGTGGCGAAGCATCCGGGATTGGCAACGTGGCGGCCGCGGATGATGTATTTGCGGTTCACCTCGGGCAGTCCGTAGATGAAGTCGTGCTCGCCGTCGGCAATGCGGAAGTCCTGCGACAGGTCGACAATTTTCAGGTCGTCGGGGATGGTGTGCGATTCGATAAACTTACGCGACTCGCCGTGGGGCGTGCAGAAGAACGCCACATCGATTTCGTCGAAAGGCGTGTCGGCGGTAAAAAACAAGTCGGTCTCACCGATAAGTCCTTGATGGACCGACGAAACGCGGTTGCCCGCATTGCTCTTGCTGTTTACCCAAACAAGTTCAACGTCAGGGTGGTTGAGCAGCAGGCGAATAAGTTCGCCCGCCGTATAGCCTGCACCTCCGATTATTCCGGCTTTAATCATCTAACAATTCGTCTTTATGGTTTGCATAATACACTCTCAGCGGAGTCGAAAGCACCTTGATAAAACCCTTGGCATCTTCGGCGGTCCAGCCTTTTTGCATTTCGCCGTATTCGCCGAATTTCGACTTAACGAGGTCGTCGGGCGAGTCTACGCCGACCATTGAGAATCCCTGCGGACGCAGTTGAGCAATGACCGTACCGTTGACGTTGCGCTGCGACGAGGTGAGCATTGCTTCGATGTCGCGCATCACCGGCTCGAGATATTGACTCTCGTGCAAGAACATACCATACCAGTTGGCAACCTGGTCTTTCCAGTATTGTTGCCACTTGCTGAGGGTATACTTTTCGAGGAATTTGTGTGCGTTGATAATCAGCATCGGTGCGGCAGCCTCAAAACCGACGCGTCCCTTGATGCCGATAATCGTGTCGCCGACGTGCATATCGCGGCCGATGCCGTAAGGCGCTGCAATGGCTTCAACGGCTTGGATGGCTTCTATCTTGTCGGCATACTCCTTGCCGTTGACTGCGGCAATTTCGCCGTTGCGAAACTCGATACGAATCTCCTCCGTGCCGTGCTTTTCCACTTGCTTGAGGTAAGCATCTTCGGGCAAGCCCTGACGCGAGTCGAGAATCTCGCCGCCGCAAATCGACGTGCCCCAAATGCCCACGTTGTATGAATATTTCATCTTCGTAAAGTCGGCAACGAAGCCGTTACGACGCAGATATTCGATTTCTTCTTCGCGGCTGAGCGCTTTATCGCGCGTGAGCGTAATGATTTCGACGCCCGGCGCCATAACGAGGAAAGTCATGTCGAAACGCACCTGGTCGTTGCCGGCACCCGTCGAGCCGTGTGCAATGGCGTCGGCGCCTATCTCGTTGGCATAGCGCGCAATGGCAAGCGCTTGGAAGATGCGCTCCGAGCTTACCGAGATGGGATAAGTGCCCTGGCGCAATACGTTGCCGAAAATCATATATTTCAAGCTCTTTTCGTAGTATTCGCGCGTAACGTCGAGCGTCACATACTGCTTGGCGCCCAACAGGTAGGCATTTTCTTCGTTTTTCTTGAGTTGGTCGGGGCTGAAACCACCGGTGTCGGCACATGCGGCATAGACCTCATAACCGAGTTCGCGGGTGAGGTACATCACGTTGTACGACGTGTCGAGTCCGCCGCTATATGCTACTACTACTTTTTTCTTTTTTGTTTCCATTGTTTAATCGTTTAGATGTTCTTCAGGGTCGTAGAGCATACCCGTGCAGAGGCACATGCTCCGACCGTTACGTTGCAAGATATCGAAATTAACACAGCTTTCGCAGCCTTTCCAGAACGCTTCGTCGTCGGTGAGTTGGTTGAATGTCACGGGTCGGTAGCCCAACTCGTTGTTCATCTTCATGACGGCGGCGCCGGTGGTCAGACTGAAAATCTTTGCCTTGGGGAATCGCTCACGCGACAGCTCGAAGATTCGTCGTTTGATGCGCTTTGCAAGCCCGATGCCGCGAAAATCGTCGCCGACAATAAGACCTGAATTGGCAACAAATTGCTTGTTGCTCCAACTTTCGATGTAACTAAATCCGGCAAAACGTCCTTCATAGAGGGCAACAACTGCCTTATGCTCAAGCATCTTCTGCTTGACATATTCCGGACTGCGCTTGGCAATGCCGGTGCCGCGCACCTTGGCGGCACGCGTGATGGTGTCGAGAATCTCGTCGACGTATTTGACATGTTCCTCGCCGGCGATGACAATTTCGATTTTGTCTATATCAATCATTCCTTACTTAAAAAATTATATGTCGTTAGATAATAACGCTATTGACCGGAATGAAGCGCTGCAGCACTTGCATAGCCTGGTCGTGGCTAACGTCTTCGCGAAGCACGGCAAAGATGGTGTCGGCTCCGGCTATTGTGCCTAAGATTTCGGGCGGACGGCTCATGTCGATGTCGTATGCCAAACCGCCGGCATAACCGTTGCGAGTCTTGATGACTGCCATGCGGCCCGAGAACGTCAGCGATACGAAGCCTACAGAGTTGTTCGGATTCGACGGACCTTGGTTGACCGTCAACATTGTGTCTTTTACGTCGTTGCTGTTGGGCACAATGTAGATATATTCGCCGCTGTCGGTTGCCACTTTGGTGACACGCAACTTCTTAAGATCGCGCGACAGTGTGGCTTGCGTCACCTTGAAGTCGCGTTCCGCCAAGAGTTTTACCAAATCTTCCTGGCAGCCCACGCGTTGCGTCTTAATCAGTTCCAAAATCAGTTGCAATCGATTTTTCTTATTTTTCATTTCAATAGGGTTTATAAGTTATTTCGCTGTTTTGAGTATTTTTATGCAAATATACGAATTATTTTTATACTAATAGCTATTTTGCACAAAAATGAGCCTCAAAATTAGAATTTTTCTAAAAAGAGTAAATAAAAGCACAGGAATTAAAAGAAATTTCCACAGGGAAGTAACAATATGTTACTCAAATCGCCAGATAATTGTTCCGACCTTGTCGCCGGTAGCATTTTTCGGCACGGAGAAGCGCGAGCTAAGCGATGCTTGCTCGCACGAACGTCGGACTTGTCGGTTCGCCGCAGCGGCGCCCGTTCCACGAAGATAGGTTGCTTCGATGACTTGTCCGGCGTTGTTGACGCGGACTTTTATAACGATTTCGCCGTCGTAGCCGCTCGAGGGTTTGCCCCACGAAGCGAGGGTGTAGCCCGGTCCGAGTGTGTGTCCGGGCTGACCTTTTAGAGCGCCGGTCGATGCGTTGCCGTTGGGCGAACCGCTCTGACCGCTACCCGACCCTTTGAAGGCGTTCTTTATGTCGCTATTGATTTTGTTGCTTTCGTTTTGCTGACGCTCTTGTTCGCGTTTAGCCTCTGCGCGACGCGCCTCTTCTTCGAGTTGCTCTTTCGTCGGACCGGAAGCCTTCGGCTTGGTCTGCATAGGCGATTCGACGGTCGACGACGACAGGGCAGTGCCTTCGCCGGCGGGTCCGTGGTCGGCGAGTTCGTCGGCGTCGGCTGACGTGTTGTCGTCGACTGATTGACTCGGCGCCGGTTGGTCGTTGGCTGCCGGCACATCGACGTTGCCCAGGGCTACAAATTCGCCGCCGAAAGTGATGTCGGTCTGCTGTGCCGGCTCGGGCAGCGGCTCATCGGTGGGCGGATAATGGAGACAGCAGAGCACAAGCAGCAGAGCCACCGCCACGTGGAGTAGCAGGGCAACCGTTCCGGCTATGATTTTGCGCTTGTTATCGTCCATTGCTATACAATATTAATTCTCAGCGTTTGTCGTTTCGTCGGGTTTCGACGCTGCCATACGTGCGTCGTTGACAGCGGCAGGTTTGGTGGCGAGCACCATCTTCAGGTTATGGCGTGCCGTCAGGTCGAGCACTTCGACGATTTTGCCGTAAGGCACAGCCTCGTCGGCATAGAGGGCTATGAATTGCGTGGAGTCTTGCTGCTGCGTCAGCTGCAAGAATGCCAAGAGTTGGTCGCCTTCGATGGGCTGCGGCTCGGTGTCGCCAAACGAGGCAAAGAGTTGTTGGTCTTTGTCGATATAGACTTTCGTGCCGGGCTTGATGACGGTTTGCTCCGAACTTTGCGGCAACTTCACTTCCAAGGCTGTCGGAAAGACAAAGGTGGAAGTCACCATAAAGAATATAAGGAGCAAGAAAATGACGTCGGTCATCGAAGCCATGCTGAACGAGTCAAGTATGCCGTGTTGTCGTTTTAAAGCCATTTCAAATGTTTATTTAGATGCCGGCTCGTTGAGCAGGTCCATAAATTCCATTGTTTTGTTTTCGAGTTGGTTCATGATGTGGTTGACGCGCGCCGTCAGATAGTTGTAGGCAAACAGCGCGATGATGCCAACAACAAGACCGGCAACGGTGGTCACCAGCGCCTCGTAGATACCTCCGGCGAGGATTGAGATGTTGGCGCTATTGCCTGCACTTGCAAGCGAGAAAAACGCTTTGACCATACCGGTAACGGTGCCGAGGAAGCCGAGCATCGGTGCGCCGGCTGCAGTCGTTGCCAGCCAGGTGAAGCCCTTGCCGAGGCGTGCAATCTCGATATTGCCGACGTTTTCGATGGCTACGAGCACGTCGTTCATCGGGCGTCCGATGCGCGAAATGCCTTTACCGATAAGCCGTGCGTACGGCGTGTCGGTCTTCTTGCAAAGGTTTTCAGCGCTTTCCACTTCGCCGTCGTGGATGTAGTCTTTAATACGCTTCATAAACGTAGCATCGTCGGCGGCAGCTTTGCGCAACGCCAAGTAGCGCTCCACAAAAATGTAGATGCTCACCAGCGACAATATCAATAGCGGAATCATTATAAAACCTCCTTTGAGGCACAAATCCCACACCGAAAGTTCTTGCTCTGCAACAGGTTCGGTGCCTACTGCTGCGGTCTGCAGCATAATGGCTGACAAAATATTGTTAATCATACGTTTACGAGTTTATTTCAGACAGTTTTTGTATTGCTTGATAGTTTCTTCAATGCCCAGATAGAGAGCGTCGGAGATAAGTGCATGGCCAATCGACACCTCGTTGAGATAAGGCAAGCGTTGGCGGAAGAATGCCAGGTTTTCGAGGCTGAGGTCGTGTCCGGCATTGACGCCCAAGCCGCAGTTGTGAGCCACGGTCGACGCCTTGACGTAAGGAGCTACGGCAGCTTCGCGGTCGGCGGCGTACATCTTGGCATACGGCTCGGTGTAAAGTTCGACGCGGTCGGCGCCGGTGCGCGACGCCAACAAGATGTCTTTCTCGTCGGGATTGACAAAGATGCTTGTGCGGATGCCCTTCTCTTTCAGGCGGTCGACGATTTGCGTCAGAAACTCGATATTCGGCTCAACGTCCCAGCCGTGATTCGATGTCACCGTGTCGGGCGCATCGGGCACGAGCGTAACTTGAGCCGGCTTGATTTTGCACACCAAGTCCATAAACGCTTCCGAAGGATAGCCTTCGATGTTAAACTCCGTCTTCAACACCGGCTTGAGCGCAAACACATCGTTCTGCTTGATGTGACGCTCGTCGGGTCGCGGATGAACCGTGATGCCGTCGGCGCCGAAACGCTCACAGTCGAGGGCAAACTTCTCTACGTCGGGCACATTGCCTCCGCGGGCATTGCGGATGGTGGCTACCTTATTAATATTTACACTTAAATTGGTCATTTCTTCAAATTTTCTCCGTTTTGTCATTTTTACTGACAAAAACTTAGGCAAAGGTAAACAAAAAGGTTGGAAAAACGAACAAACGAAAGCGAGTTTTTGCAACTATTGCCGCTTTTGCATTGTTTTTCGGCAATCCTTCGGCGCTCCATCGCGCGGCACTGCTCCAATCTTTTGCAGAAAATTACGGGCGAATGTTGATTTTTCCACGCTTTTTGTGTACTTTTGCCTAATTCATCAAACAAAAACTACATTGGAAGCGACTACGGTATTTAAAGCTACTCTTAGAAAGATATTGAGCTACGCCATCAAAATCGGCGTGCCTATTGCCATCGGCGGTTGCCTATTCTATTGGCTCTACGAGAACGTCGACATGAACGAAATGCGTAAGATTTTGCGCTACGACGTCGACTACACATGGATTGGTCTGATGCTGATAATCAGCACGTTCAGCCACATCTTCCGCGCCTATCGCTGGCGCTTGCAGCTGCGCGCACTCGGCATAGATGCGCCTATCGGTGCGCTCATCGTGTCGATTTTCGGCACCTACGCCGTCAACCTCATCTTCCCCCGACTGGGCGAAGTGTGGCGCTGCGGCTACATCGCACGCCGCGAGGATGCACCGTTTACGAAAGTCGTCGGCTCGATGGTTGCCGACCGTCTCTCCGACACGGCGACCGTGCTGCTTATCACTCTCGTTGCCATACTGCTTGCCGGTCCGGCTTTCGACAAGTTTTTCACCGCCTTCCCGCAAGTCAAAGACGGCATTTGGAATATGATTAATTCGCCATGGCTGTGGATAGCCATTGTGGCAGGCGCGGCAGCCGTCTACGCCGTGTTCCGATTCGGGCGCAACAACCGCCTCGTCGGAAAGGCTTGCGAATTCATCTCCAACCTCTGGCAAGGTTTCGCCGGAATAGCAAAGATGGAGCACAAATGGCGCTTCCTCCTCTTCACTGCGCTCATTTGGGGTTGCTACTTCACGCAACTCTACGTAGCGTTTTTCGCCTTCGAATTTACCTCCTCGTTAGGCATCGTCTGCGCCCTGGTTTGCTTCACCCTCAGTAGCATCAGCATGGGAATACCGACCAACGGAGGACTCGGCGCTTGGCATATCGCCATCATCTTCGGACTCTCGCTCTACGGCGTGGGCAAATTCTCGATGGCAGCGCCCGACGCCAATGCATCGGCTTTCGCTATGCTCGTTTGGGGCTCGCAAACCGTGTTGCTAATACTCCTCGGAATCTATTCTTACATCTATATAATGGCAACCGGTAAGAAACGACAAATCAAAAACGATTAAAAAAATAAGACTAAGTGTTATGGGTCTGAAAATCGACAACAACTTCGAAAACGATAACGAAATCATCGACGACGAA
>JBJEDP010000034.1:0-9863 GCA_051872175.1 Candidatus Limisoma sp. | reverse complement strand
TGCACGGCATGTTCTCCAACGAACTCATTGACAAATGCACCGAAGCCATCAACAACGGCGAACAAGTCATACTCTTCCAAAATCGCCGCGGTTTCTCTCCGTCGATTAACTGCAAAGAGTGCGCCTGGACGCCAAAATGCGAGAACTGCGACGTCACGCTGACCTACCACAAGCGGCAGAACGCGCTGGTGTGCCACTACTGCGGCTACACGACGAAGATGCCCGACTTCTGCCCGTCGTGCCGACAACCGTCGCTCGAAGTGGTCGGCTACGGCACCGAACGCATCGAAGACGACGTCGAAAAAGTTTTTCCCTCGGCAAAAATCGGACGCATGGACCTCGACACCACGCGCACACGCAACGGCTACGAAGCTATCATCGACAACTTTTCGAAAGGTAAAACGCAAATCCTGGTCGGCACGCAAATGGTCACCAAAGGACTCGACTTCGAAGGCGTCAGCATCGTGGGCATTCTAAATGCCGACAACATCATCAACTTCCCCGACTTCCGTTCGCACGAACGCGCTTTCAACATGCTCGAACAAGTGTCGGGACGCGCCGGACGCAAGCACAAGCAAGGAACGGTCTACATACAGACCACCGAGCCCGACCATCCGATTATCCGCTACGTCACCAACCACGACTACGCCGGATATTATGCGGAAGAACTCGCCGAGCGCAAGCAGTTCAACTACCCGCCGTTTACGCGCATCATCAACATCTACCTCAAGCACCGCGACGACAACGCTCTGAGCGACATCGCCGCACGCTACGGCAATATGCTACGCCAAACATTCGGTAGCCGCGTACTCGGTCCCGAGCAGCCGTCTGTCGGCAAAATCCAGCAATGGTACATTCGCCAACTGATGCTCAAGGTTGAGACAACGGCATCGATGCAACGCGTCAAAGAAATACTGCAACAAATCTACGAAAATTCGCTGTCGGATGCGCGAATGAAAACCGCACAAATCTACTACGACGTCGACCCGTATTAGAACGCGCTCCTTAAATTTTTAAGGAACGCGCTCTATAGCCTCAATCCGTCGAGCACGGTCGTATAGAGTTGAATCGCTTCACGGATTTCGTCAAAGCAGATATATTCATCAGCAGTGTGCGAGCGTCTCGAATCGCCCGGACCGACCTTCACCGACGGAAACGGCATCAACGCTTGGTCGCTCAACGTCGGCGAACCGAAAGGCTCTCTGCCGAGCGTGGCGAAACGACTTACGATGGGATGGCTGAGCGCAATCGACGACGGACGTAGCCTCGTGCTGCGCGGCTCTAACCGACAGTCGGGCACCGCCGCACGAATCATCTCCAACGTCTGTTCATTAGTGTACGCATCCGTCGTGCGCACATCAACAACGATTTTACACAAATCCGGGACGACATTATGCTGCGTGCCGGCAGAAATTTGCGTCACGCTGATGCGCACCGGACCGAGAAAGTCCGACACACTTTCGAACTGCAACGAGCGCAACCGCTCGACAACCGGCAACGCCTTATAGATAGCGTTGATACCCTCAGCGCGCGCCGCATGTCCCGACACACCGCAGATTTCGCCGTCGAGCACCATCAGCCCCTTCTCGGCAACCGCCGGGTGCATTCCCGTAGGTTCGCCGACGATAGCAACGTCAATCGGCGGCAGCAAAGGCAAAACCGACTCCAATCCGTTGCGTCCGCTCACCTCTTCCTCGCACGAAGCCAACAGAATCAAATTATACGCTTGATGCGACGCGTGCAGCAGCAAAAACGTCGCAATGAGACTCACCAACGAAGCGCCCGCATCGTTGCTTCCCAACCCGTAAAGGCGGTCGTCGACCTCCGTCGGTTCGTTCGGCGCATACGTCCAACCCGCCACAGGTTTTACCGTATCGATGTGCGAGTTGAGCAAAATCGTCGGTCGCACGGCGTCGAAATCGTCGCTCACGCACCACACATTGTTGCCCGACCGCCGAGCGTCGCAGCCATGACTGCGCAAAAACGCCTCAACGGCATCGGCAGCACGTGCCTCGTCGCGACTCACGCGAGGTATGCTTATCAGCGTTTTTAACAAATCTAACACTTCGTAATATATTTCGTCCATTGCTTCTCAATTTTGCTACAAATTTAAGCATTTGTCCGCATAATAGCGCTAAATAACCATTTTTATTGCCAAAATAAAAAAATATAGATAATTTTGCGTGGATAAAACAAAATATTTACAATTATGAAGAAGCTAATCTTACTGACCATTGCCATTGCGGCAATGTGTGCACAACCTTGCAAGGCTGACGATTTGAAAAGTATCTTAGGAAAAATATCAGGAAGCGACATAGGCAACGTCGTTAGCGGCATACTCGGCAACGACGAATTCGACGTGTCGAAACTCGAAGGCACATGGAAAACCACCGGTCCGGCAGTAATGTTCAAGTCGGACGACCTGCTCCAAAAAGCCGGCGGTTCAGCCATCTCGACCACAGTCGAAAACAAACTCAAACCCTACTACACAAAGCTCAAACTCGACAAATCGGCATTCACATTCGACGGCTCGGGCAACTTCACAATGACCGTCAACAGCAAACAAATCAACGGTACGATATCGAAAAACAGCGACGGCTCGTACGCACTCAAATTCGGCTCGAGCGAGATAGTCTCCAAACTTGGCGGCGACAAATCGGTGACCGTCTACCTTCAACTGTCGGGCGACACCCTGTCGATAGCCGGCGACGTTAAGAAAATGATAGAACTCGCCAAAACATTCTCCAACCTCTCGTCGACCCTCAACAGCCTCGTAACATTCCTCGACAAATACGACGAAATCTGCATCGGCGTAAAATACACCAAGCAATAGAGATAGTCGAAACGCATACCAAGCCGACCAATCCGGTCGGCTTTTTTCATGCGATAACAAAAGTGTCTGCCACGGCAACCGTAGCAGACACGGAGTTTATACTCTTTTCATAGGAGCCGATGCTGTCTCGGGCGGGTCGGTTCCGGTCACATAATGTGCGAGTAATAAAATATCTCTATACTTCGACGAGCGACATGCCTTTGACGATGGCTTGCTCGTTGAGCGGTATCAAGTTGTGATGGCGTTCGGGCAACGACTTCTTCAGTCCGGCAAGCACGCTCTGCATCGTCACTACGGGACACACTTTCAGCAGTGCGCCAAGCACGACCATATTGTATGCCTTGCTGTTCTTTAGCTCGAAAGTTGCCTCCATTGCGTTGACGTTGATTACGGTGATGTCGGTACGCTCGGGTGCGCGATGAATGCCGTAGTTGTCGTAAATCAGCACACCACCGGGCTTCACCTTGCTCTCGAATTTGTCGAGGCTCTGTTGGTTGAGCACAACAGCGACGTCGTAGCTGTTCAAAATCGGCGAACTGATTTTTTCGTCGCTGAGAATCACGGTAACATTCGCCGTGCCGCCGCGCTGCTCGGGTCCGTATGCCGGCATCCACGTCACTTCTTTGTCTTCCATCAGACCTGAGTAAGCGAGAATCTTACCCATCGAAAGCACGCCCTGTCCGCCGAATCCTGCTATTATTATTTCTTTCTTCATAGTTACTCGTTTTTTAAATCGCCTAACGGATATTTTTCAAACATGTGCTCGGTCATCCACTTATTCGATTCTACCGGCGAAAGTTTCCAGCCGGAATTGCAAGTCGACACGATTTCGACCACAGACGTGCCCTTCTTGTCGAGGCTGTTTTGGAAGGCTTGCTTGATGGCGGCTTTTGCTTTGCGCACGGCAGCCGGAGTGTGCACGCTTTGGCGAGTGACGTAACAGGTTCCGTCGAGTTGCGCCAACAGGTTGGTTATAGCCAAAGGATAGCCGTTAAGGTCAACGCGACGGCCGTAGGGCGTGGTCGACGTTTTCATGCCGAGCAGAGTTGTCGGCGCCATCTGACCGCCTGTCATTCCGTAGATTGCGTTGTTGATAAAGATTATTGCGATGTTTTCGCCGCGATTTGCTGCGTGGATGGTTTCGCAGGTTCCGATAGCCGCCAAGTCGCCGTCGCCTTGATAGGTGAACACCATGTTGTCGGGATAGAGTCGGCTGACAGCAGTAGCGACTGCGGGAGCACGCCCGTGAGCGGCTTCAATCCAGTCGATATCTATATAATTGTAAGCAAACACTGCGCATCCTACCGGTGCCACACCGACCGCTTTTTCTTCGAGTCCCATCTCGTCGATTAGTTCGGCGATGAGCTTGTGGACCACGCCATGACTACAACCGGGACAGTAGTGCATGTGGTTGTCGGTGAGCAACTTCGGTCGCGAGTATACCTTGTTTTCCGGTTTTATAATATCATTGATTTCCATATTGGAACAATTTTCGTTGTTAGACTATTAACCGAGGATTTTCTCTTTAAAGGCATCAAGAATTTCATCGGGCGTGGGCACGATTCCGCCAAGACGGCCGAAATGCTCAATCTTGACGTTGCTGCCCGCTGCCAATCGAACGTCTTCAATCATCTGTCCGGCGTTAATTTCGACAACCAAAATACCCTTAACTTGCGCCGCCAAGCGTGCAACTTCCTTCTTGGGGAACGGCCACAACGTGATTGGGCGCAGAATGCCGATTTTGAGGCCTTGCTGACGCGCAATTTCGACGGCTTTCCGGCTGATTCGTGCCATCGAGCCGAAAGCGACAATCAGGTAGTCGCAATCGTCGGTGCCGATTTCTTCAAAACGCACCTCGTTTTCTTCGATTTGCTTATACGTTGCTTGGAAACGGTTGTTGTTGGCTTCCATCTTCTGCGGCTCGAGTTCGAGCGACGTGCAGACGTTACGCTTTCTGCCGCCGACCTTACCGGTGACAGCCCACGGGCAACGCTCGCGCACTTCTTCGTCGGTGAGGCGACGACGCTGCTGCGGCAGCACGACTTTTTCCATCATCTGACCGACAACACCATCGGCAAGCAAAATCGCCGGCGTGCGATATTTGAATGCCAAGTCCCAGCCGAGACCGACAAAGTCGCACATCTCTTGCACCGACGACGGCGCCAAAGTGATGAGGTGATAGTCGCCGTGTCCCCCACCCTTGGTAGCCTGAAAATAGTCGGCTTGCGACGGTTGAATAGTGCCCAAGCCGGGTCCGCCGCGCATCACGTTGATAATCAGCGCAGGCAACTCGCTCGCCGCTATATACGAAAGTCCCTCTTGCATCAAACTGACGCCCGGACTCGACGATGACGTAAACACCACCTTGCCGGCAGCCGCGCCTGCATAGACCATATTGATGGAGGCGATTTCGCTCTCCGCCTGGAGAACTACCATGCCGGTGGTTTCCCACGGCTGCTCAGCCATCAACGTCTCGAGCACTTCCGACTGCGGCGTAATAGGATAACCGAAATAGCCGTCGGCGCCATAGCGGATTGCCGCATGTGCCAACGCCTCGTTACCCTTCATCAATCTTACTTCTTCTTCCATAAATTAGGATTTAACGAGATTAAACATTACTGTACGCGTGCCTTATATACCTCGATACAGGCATCCGGGCAAACCTGCGCACAACTTGCACAACCAATACATGCCTCGGGGCGAACCATGTATGCGAAATGATAGCCGCGATTGTTTACCTCCTTGTGCTGGAGGTCGAGCGTGTCGGTCGGGCATGCCGCAACACATAAGTTGCATCCCTTGCAACGCTCTTCGTCAACGATAACCGCGCCTTGAAATTTTGCCATAATTCTATTGTTTTATAAGTTTCGCAATTGCAAATATAGCTAATAATTTGTTATCTGACGCAGTCTGAAACGCGCTTTTATAACTATTTAATTTTTGGCACATTAGGTCGCAAAATGTGTACTTATTTTTTGCTCATCAGGTGTCGATTTGTGCACGTTTTCGGGCAATTTTGCACAGCCGAAGCGCCGTTGTGCATACGCTATTTTCAATAGAAAACCGCCCTACTCGAGCGAAACATTGAGAAAATCCTTAAACGGTTTCGCCAACTTCATATAGTCGACCACCGTTTCAAGCCAACCGTCTACAGCAAAGAATTCGTCGTCGAGCGGCGCCATAACGAGAAATTCCTTCATCTTCAGCACGTCGGCATGTGGCAAATCTTTGGCAAACCCCTTGGGCATCGATTTTAGGCACTCACCGACGAGACCCGGGAAAACCGCACTGAACTCCGGAGCCGACATAATCTCGTCGAATTCCTCAATACAAGCATCAATGTCGACGCGCAACTTTTTCAGATTAGCCGGTTCAGGCATATGCACACCCACGTAGAGCCCCGAGCATCCCGGCTGGACGTGCAGATAGTAGAGCGCATTAGGGTTGCGCCGTCCGCCGCGTGCCATCACGATGCCGAAATGCTCCTTGAGCGGACGCTTGTCGACAGAAAAGCGGATGTCGCGATAGATGCGGTAGATGCAGTCGGTAGCCGCAACGCCGCGCAGTTCCGGGTCGAACACCGCCGCCCGCAGCAGGATACGCTCAATCTCGGCAACACACTCCGCGCGCACCGCATTATAATACTCCTTCCGCTCCGCAAACCACAGTCGATCGTTATTCACTCGCAGTTCATCCAAAAACGCAAGCATCTTGCTCATTCCACTCATATGACGGTCAATTTTTATTTGCGAAGATACAAAATCCCAAAGAAAAAGGCAAAATTAACCATGGCATAAACGAACCATGTTGATATTTGAATAAATAGTAAATTTTAAGGATTAAACGAACGAATATTGATGCTATTTTGCAAATTTATATAGATTTTCCACACAAAATAGGCAGTTTATGTAGTTAAAAGCTGTTAATTTTAAAAATTTCATTTTAGGCAGAATTAAATAATTCAAAAATTATGCTTACCTTTGGGTATGGACAATTAGCCTTAAGCTCTTTTAGTCACGCAAGACGAGTTCTTCCACGACATAAGCAAGGCAACCCACGCCATGCTGAGTATGGCTGAGTCAAACAAAGACAAAGCGGTACAAAGCGGGCATTGGGTGGGAACAATAGTCCGACATAATAAAGGCGTTTACTCGACGCTGTGTTTGAGACTTCCTGTAATCTAGCAAATCACGGAATTTTGGTCTTGAACCAAGCAACGGTAGATGACCCGGGCGTGATTTTATCACTCCTGCGGAGACCTTGTAAGCACTGATTGTACCTTTCTAAGGTACGAGAGAATTGTTTATGTAGGTCTCTCAATGGTAGCGATGGTTCATATTGGCGTGGGCTCTGACGTTGTCTGTTCAACCAAAATAGGCAATTGCTAGAGCCTCAGGAAGTGGGACGGACAACAGAACGACTCACGCTTCTTTATGTTTAGATTGCTAATAATGCAGAAACATAAAAACAGATATGAACGCATTGCTTAATGCGCATACCTCTCGAGGTGACAATTTACCTCCACACATTGGGCTAACACCTAATGTCATCCCCGAAGCCCAAGGCTCAGACACAGGGGTGTCCTCGGGATATACCCGGTCGGGGAATCACGAATGGTTTGTCCTCCGAGCTACTTACAACAGGTTGAATGCCGCCCTGGAGAAAGCAAAGGAAACCGGAATTAAAACATACGTTCCAACACACTATGTAAATAAAATAGTAGCCGGGAAGAAGAAGCGAGTTTTGCAGCCTCTTCTTCCCGGCTTAGTTTTTATATATGCAACAAGAGAAGAAGCTGACAGTTTCGTGAAGAAAACCATCGAAGAACCTTCTTCTTTCGTTAAATATTACTTGGACAAAACACTTCCACGCGAGTCAAACGGGAAGAATCCTCCGCTTACAATCCCATATGATGCAATGATAAGTTTTATCAAGGCAACAAGCACGGATAGCGAGCATGTGCGTATTGTCACGCCGGAACAGTGCCATTTTAAAAGTGGAGATAAAGTTAGAGTAATAGCAGGCGATTTCAAAGGTATAGTTGGCAAAGTTGCACGAATTGCAGGGCAGCAAAGAGTCGTGGTAGAAATATCCGGACTGTGCCTTGTTGCCACAGCTTATATACCGACAAAATTTATCGAGATTATAAAATAACAACGTCATTAGATGTATTGTATCATTAAAATTATATATTATGACAAAGAAAGAGAACAACGAAGAACTTCAATCAAGAAGAGAGTTTTTCAAGAAAGCAGCCAAGGGCGCATTACCGATACTTGGTGCTATTTTAATGGCTGGTATGCCAAAGATTACTAATGCGTCGCCTAAAAACGTTGAACAAGAATGCTATTGCTATGGATGCGTAGGCGGCTGCCAAGGTGATTGCCTCTACACGTGTCTCTCCAGTTGCTATAACACTTGTTATAGCAGTTGCTCGGGAAATTGCAAAGGGACTTGCTATGGAACATGCCAAAACACTTGCAGTTGGGGTTGTTACACTAGTTGCTATGGTGCTGCTTATTAAAATAATTTCTAACAATAAAAATATAAACTATTATGAGAACATCTATTTGGAAACTGACGGCTGTGATGATTCTGGGAATCTTGTCTTTCTCGTCGTGCAGTGACGATTCAGAGAGCGTTTTACCTGAAGAATTACTAATCAGCCTTGATAAGAATGAACTCAATCTTGAAATCGGACAGTCCGAACGACTTGTCGCCGGTTTCTCACCGTCGGATGCCACCAACAAAGCGCATACTTGGACTTCTGAGAATCCAAAAATTGCCACAGTTGACGAAACAGGAAATGTAAAAGGCATATCTATCGGAACAACGAAAATAACAGCGACAGCACTTGCCAATAAAGCTACCGCAACTTGTATAGTTGAAGTAGTTGATAAGATTATTGCCGTTACTTCTATCACGCTCAACAGCAAGGAAGAGACCTTATGTGTCGGCGCCACCACCCAACTGACAGCAACCATCAATCCCACAAATGCAACGGAAAAGAATGTAGTTTGGACATCAAGCGACAATGCAGTTGCCACAGTCGATGACAATGGCTTGGTGAAAGGTATGACAGTCGGTTCAGCCAATATCACGGCAACTGTAGACGGAAAGTCAGCAGTCTGCGCTATAACTGTAATGGAAAAGAGTGTTGATTTTTCAGGCATAACATTCTCCGTACAAGCAGATGGCTCGCTCCTCGTGTCGGGGACTGTTAAACCTACCGGTGTAAACGTATCGGAAATCGGAGTATGCTTCTCAACCGAAACCTCTCCAACGATTGAGAACAATAAGTATGTACTGACGACTACCGGACTGACTGTAAATAAAGAAATCAACGACCTGACGCCAAACTCTTATTATACAAGAATGTATGCTAAAGAGGGCTCCACTATTTATTATGGAAAATCTGTCGTGGTTAAAATTCCAGAAGAGCTTACAACGCAATTCAAATTAATCAAGAGCACATGTGTCTATAAAGCGACAAGTTTCGATAGCCTTTACGACTATAATCATATTCTTACAATTTCAACGCCAAAGAATGAAGATTATAAATATATCAAACTTTGCTATGGTGTTGCTCCGAATCCGGAAATAACGGATCAAATTACATCCTTTCATACAAATTCAAAAGGCGACTTAGAAGCTACTTTGAACAATTTAACTGGAGGACGTCAATATTTTGTTAGAGCATACGATCTAAAAAATGGGAAACCTATATATTATCCGGGTGAAAAGAGTTTTATAACAATAGGTTCAACTACCAAACTGGATATAAAGTATTCTTATACCAACTCCAATTCTGGTTATGAATACTATACAATTTCATACACACTTCCTTCAGACTGGGATTACGAAGTGAATGTACATCGCATATCCGGAAATACACCATATATATGCAAAATTAACAATGATCAAAATACTCAGCAGCTATATGTATCAGGTGGAAGTGGAAAAATTTATCTTAAGTTAGGGATATTCAGTTAATGGCTTGAATTTTTAGCCGGGGAAAGGCTCGTGAAGG
>JBJEDP010000033.1:0-9864 GCA_051872175.1 Candidatus Limisoma sp. | reverse complement strand
TGTATGTATTGCGGGGCGAAATTGTCGCCCGGAGATAGTTATTGCAGCGTTTGCGGTGCAAAAATCGACGACGCACCGACTCCGCCACCATCTCCCATGTCGTCATCTATACCACCTACGCCTCCTGCGCCGACCGACGTGGCACAAACACCACCCCCGCCACCACCCTTTGCTTGTCGCAACATCTACAGTGCGCCCGAATCGCATAAATCGTTTGTCGAATCGTTCAGCGAATACTTCGGGAAGAGCACCGTAAATTTCCGACTCAAAGACTTGTTTGCCGACGTGTTTAAGCGCCATAGTCTGAGCGATGCCGAAGAGATTTTCATCTGCGGCACACGCTACACCACCCCACCACTCTACGCAGTGCGCTTCAGTTGGCCGCGTCCGTGGCTCTACAGTCGCGTGCTGCTCATCATGACTATCGCATTCGTGATGCTGATGTTATGCTTGGTGATGTTCGACAGTTCAAACGCTATACCGGGTGTTATCGTCGTCGGCTCGTTTGCCATGCCGCTGACCACGATGATGCTTTTCCTCGAATTAAATGCCTACCGCGACGTGAGCGTCTACAAAATTATTGTGACCTTTCTCGTGGGCGGATGCGCCTCGCTGCTCGCCACGATGATTCTTTACATGTTTTTCGTGCCCGGAATGGATTTCATCGGCGCAATAATCATCGGCGTGGTCGAAGAAATCGGCAAGTTGATTATTGTCTACTACTCCATCAGCCGACTCCGCACATGCCACATACTTACGGGACTTCTCATCGGCTCTGCCGTTGGCGCCGGGTTTGCCGCATTCGAATCGGCAGGCTACGCATTCAATTACCTCCTCGTCGATGAAGGCGGACTCTACACTATGTTCGACGTAATCGTGCTGCGAGGCATACTCGCTCCCGGCGGACACGTCGCTTGGGCAGCCATTACCGGCGCCGCCATCGTTATGGCTAAAGGAAATCGCCGACTGACTACCGACATCCTGACGTCAGGGAAATTCCTCAAACTGTTTGCCATCCCCGTTGTGCTCCACTCTATTTGGGATATGCCAATCGGTATCGGCGAAGGCATTCTCCTGATTCCGACACTCCTTACCGTTGCTGTTTGGGCTGTGCTCATCGCCCTCATCAACATCGGTTTAACTGAAGTTAGAAACATAAATATAACTCACACATGAAAATTTGTAAGACCTGCGGAAATACATTTCCCGACACAGTACGATTTTGTAAAGTCTGTGGATCTCGATTAGTTTCAGAAGAAGAAGTTGCTGCACAAATTGAAGAAACAGCGCCGACGGCTGAAGAAAAACCTGCCGAGCAACCGGCACAACCGGAACCTATAGCCGAGCCTGAGCCAGTGCTCGAACCGGAGCCCGAGCCGGAGCCTGAGCCAGTGCCCGAACCCGAGACTGAGCCTGAGCCTGAGCCTGAGCCTGAGCCTGAGCCCGAGCCCGAGCCGGAGCCTGCTCCCGAACCCGAACCTGAGACTGAACCTGAGCCTGCTCCCGAACCCGAGCCGGAGCCCGAGCCCGAGCCCGAGCCGGAGCCTGCTCCCGAGCCTGAACCTGAACCCGAGCCTGTAAAGCAGCCGATAGAAGAGCCTAAGAAGCCTGAAAATACGGCAAAACCCGTTATACCGGTTCAGCCGAAAGAGCCCGAAAAGCCCCGAAGTCAAAGCAATTCGAAGAAGATGCTACCGATTATAATAGCGGCGGCTTGCGCAGTCGTATTAATCGTTGCCGGCTTGCTGATTTGGAATTGGTATGCAAACTCAGCGACCTACATTACGCTCAACGAAAGCGAATTGACCTTCGGCAAAGCCGGCTCATCGAAGTCAATCAACGTAGAGCACGACGGTCACTCGTGGGATATCGAAACCGCTCCGTTTTGGGCACACGCCGTAAAGAGCGAGACTTCATTCACCGTAACTTGCACAGCAAACACCACCGGCAAAGACCGCCAAGGCATTATTGTTGTCAAGTCGGGACGTGTAACCGCCCAACTCGCCGTAACCCAAAAAGCACGAGCATCCTATATTCGTCTCTCTGAAGGCGAACTCAACGTAGACCGCAACGGTGGCGCTGCCGACATCAGAATCGACTCCGACAGCAACGATTTCAACATCGATGCGCCCTATTTCTGCCACATCGAGAAGAACGACAACGGTTTCAAGATAACTTTTGACGCCAACGACGGCAAAGCACGTTCCGGCGAAATCTTCGTCAGCGACGGCGACATTCGCGCATCACTGCACTTCGAACAACAAGGCGGATGTGACTACTGCGGTGGCGAAGGCACTGTTCGTTGCCCGCAATGCGGCGGTTCGGGATACAAAACCGAATGGGGATTATTCTCCGGCACTACCAAAACGACATGCGGAAGTTGCGGCGGAACCGGACGCGTTGCTTGCAGTCATTGCGCAGCGCAATAAACAGGAAACAGTTTAAAAGAGGAAGGTGCGCTCGAGCCAGTAGGTCGCCATTCCGGCAATGTAGCCGAGGAAGGCAATCAGCGAGATGTGCCGAGCGTACCAACCGAAAGTCATCTTCTCCGCACCCATAACGACAACACCTGCCGCACTACCGATAATCAGCAAACTGCCACCTACGCCGGCACAATACGCCAAGAGTTGCCAGAAGAGTCCGTCTTGGACAAACATCATTGCCATTGGGTCGGTGGTTAAAGGCGATGCCACTTCGTACATACCGATACATCCTGCTACGAGGGGTACGTTGTCGACAAACGACGATGCCATACCGATTATGCCGGTTACGAGATAGGCATTGCCGTTGGTCGTGCGCTCAAGCCACATACCGAACTGCGACAACACGCCGATTTCGCTCAACGACGCCACGGTCATCAATATTCCAAGGAAGAACAAAATGGTCGACATATCGATTTTGTGAAGCGTCTTCGACACGCGTTGTCCGAGTGTACCCTCGGCTTCGTGCTCGTGGCGTAGAAATATTTCGGTCATCGTCCAAAGCACACCGAGCACAAGGAGTATGCCCATAAACGGAGGCAACCCCGTGAAAGAGCGGAAGAACGGCACGAACATCAGTCCGCCAACGCCGACAACAAACACGGCAACGCGCTCCTCCTTGGTCAATATCATCTTGTTGAGTTCTTTTTTCGACGGTTCTTTTTCCAAATCGCCTTTCAACTTGAATTGCAGAATGAATGTCGGAACGAGTATCGACACAATCGACGGCAGCAGCACTTCTTTGACAACGCCGACCGACGTTATATTACCCTTAATCCACAGCATGATAGTCGTCACGTCGCCAATTGGCGAGAATGCTCCACCGGCATTGGCTGCAAGGATGATAAGTGCCGCAAAAATCATTCGATCCGCCTTCTCGGGCACCAACTTGCGGAGCACCATTACCATCAGAATACTCGTCGTAAGGTTATCAAGTACGGCAGACATAAAGAACGTAATCGCTACAAATCGCCAAAGCAAACGGCGCTTGCCTCGCGTGGCAAGTTTTGCCCTGACGAAGTTGAGTCCGCCGTGGCTGTCGACCACTTCGACAATCGTCATTGCTCCCATCAGGAAGAACAGTATTTCGCAAGTGTCGCCAAGATGCTCGAGCAGCACTTTCTGCCCGATGAACTGGCGCGCGGCGGCAACTTCATCGTCGAGATGGAATACAGCCATAAATTTTTCGAACTCTTCGGCATGAAATGTGCCGACGTATTCCGGACAGCCGAACATATAAAGTGTCCAACACACCGTACACATCAACAATGCAATGGCTGTCTTATTTACTTTCAACCCGTTTTCGAGCGCTATACAAGTATAGCCGAGCAAAAATACTACTACAATTGAAAATGAAAGAAACATAATTAAGTTGTCTTCTAATGGTTCCGTGTTTGCATATGCAAAATTACGGAAATAATTCTTTAATTTAAATACAACCGCGAATTTTTCAAATTGTTTAACAAAAGAAAGACAAGGTATGACGCATTAAAGAGAAAACCAATTTACTTTACAAAGATTTTGCTCAAACACTTGCACAGATATAACTAATTAGTTATATTTGCACCATGAATGGTTGGCAAACAAATAAAACAGATATTCGTACCATATATAAGTCGCAAGAATTCGAGCAATTCTATTAAGACCCACCTGATGTGGTAAAGGCAAAATTTGAACATATTTTCAACGTCGTTCAAACAGTCTATGCTTTACCGTCAAAATTTGTCAAAAGGCTTGTAACCACCGATTTGTACGAACTTAGGGTCTCGGTAAGGACAAACGAATATCGCACCATTTTATTTGCAATCGACCACGATAACATTATCCAAGCGACTCGAATAATCCTTCTTAATGGATTTCTCAAGAAATCAGAAAAGGACTATCGCAAACAAATATTCATTGCAGAAAAGATATTAAATGACCTCGAATTATGATAAAGATTAACGAAGATAAATTAGCCAAATTGTCCACGACAAACCAAATGCTTGACGAAAAGTATGGTGTTCATGGGACTGCTTCACGCAACGAATTCGATGAACAATCTTTAGCGTGGTTTTACGGAAATATGCTAAAAGAACGTCGCAAAGAATTAAAAATGACGCAAAAGGAAGTAGCCGAAAAACTAGGTCGCGAGCAGAGTTATATCGCAAGGGTGGAACGAGGAAAAGCGGATATTCAATTATCAAGTTTTTTCAGAATTGCCGGCATACTTGGCATTCAATTCGTACCATCGTTTGTACAAGTATAACCTGCATCGTTCATACAACTCTAACTGTATGAATACTGCAAGTCGAATGTAATCAATATAAGGCAACCAAGCAATTTTTCTATCTGCGCAAGAAATTTTTTTTGGACTGTTTCGAAAAAATTATCTACCTTTGCAGCCGAAAATACTTGCAACGCGTAGTGTCTAATCACGTAAGTCCGGTTGATAAGATTTACTTGATTAGACACTTATTTTATGCTTAAACTATCATAAACGACTATGAATTAATCTACAAAACTCTGGACAGGCTCGTTCGTCGGCATCTGCCCGGTCAACTTTTTTATCTTCGTAAACTTCCATGCATTGCTGCCGACGTTCCCGTTCTTCGTAACCCATCTGGGCGGCGACGCACAAACCATCGGATTGGCGACCGCCCTATTTTCAATCGCATCCATCATCTCGCGTTCGTTCGCCGGAAGCACTTTCTTTGTGGCTTTCGACCTCGGCATAGCCTTGGGCGGCTACATCGCCGGCGTGTTGGTAAAGCATTTCAGTTACGACACAATGTTCTTGTGGATGATTGTTCCATGCCTCGTGTCAGCACTTTGCTACCGACTCTGCCGAAAATAGTTAGAGCGCGCTCTTACGACTTGGCGCGGTTGATGATGTAGATTCCCGCGGTTGCCAACGTGGCGGCTACGATGTATTTCACGTAGAACGTCTCGCCGAGGCAAATGCATGAGGTGACTGCGCCGACAACGGGGATGAGCGAATTGAATATCGCAACTTTGCCGATAGGATTGCAGCTGAGCAACTTATTATAGAGGGCAAAACCGACCGTCGAGATGGCTATCAACAGCGCAAGAATGACAATACCCGTCGCTGTGACGTGCCCGAACGTGCCACCTGCCGCGTATCCGCCGACGACGAGCAGCACGCCTCCGATTGCCAGACTATAGCCGGTGCCGACGAAAATGTCGACACGACGACTCAGCCCGCGGGTCATCAGCCCGGCGAATGCCGAACACAGTGCGTTGAGAATAATCATACCGTCGCCGCTGAACGTAAATCCGTCGACAGTGTCGGCGTTGGAGAAATTGAGCACAACAACTCCGGCAATACCTACGCAACAGCCCAGCAGTTTGTTGGCGGTAAGACGGTCGCTCTCGAAGAACATACATGCCAGAATGACGAGCAGGAATACGCTCATCGAGTTGAGAATCGCCGCACGAGCACCGGGACTGTGCGAAAGCCCGAAATAGAAAAATGCATAGTGGAGCGTGGTGTTAATCACCGCAAAGGCAATGACGTAAAGCCATCCCGAACCGCCGCTCACGGCAAAACGTCGATGCGTGGCGCGCGCAAGGGCGAGGATTATCAACCCGGAAATCGTAAAGCGCACGCCGGCAAACACCATCTTACTGCCCGTCATATCGGCAGTGATGGCAAATTCGCGGAAGCCCAACTTGATGAGCGGATAAGCCCAACCCCAAGCGATAGCCGCCGTGAGGGCAAACACCACAACCCATATCGGGCGCTGAAAAATAGTTGGAGAGTCGTTACCCATATATATTATATAAGGTGTAACGACCGTTAAAAGTGCAGTTGACTGTCGACAATCGTTAGCTCGATGCCCATTTCCTCGATGCGACGTGCCGTAGCCGCCGGAATCTTCGAATCGGTTATGATGTGGTCGACTTCTTCCATATCGGAGATTTTGCTGAAACCGCGGCGCCCGAATTTCGACGAGTCGGCGAGCACAATGGTTTTCTGCGCGGTCTGCATCATCACGCGATTGAGCATAGCTTCCATCATATCGGTAGTTGTGATGCCGAAGTCGAGGTCAATACCGTCGACACCAATATATAACTTACTGCACGAGAAATCGGCGAGAGCCGACTCGGCATACTTCCCGACAACCGACAGGCTGCTGTGACGCAACATGCCGCCGAGCTGGATAATGTCGACGTTGCGGTCTTTCGAAAGTATGGTAGCCACCTCGAGCGATGCGGTAATGACGGTCAACTTGTCGGTAGTCACAATATTGCGCGCAAGAGCGTGCATCGTTGTTCCCGAAGCGATGAGAATCGAATCTTTAGGCGTTATCAGCGAAGCCGCTTTGGCTCCGATTGCGCGTTTTTCGTCGACACATAGCTTCTCCTTATCACTTACGTTCCTGTTATCAATGTAGGGGTCTATCAAAATTGCTTTACCATGGTTTCGATAAAGTTTTTTAGCCCTTTCGAGCTCTGTCAAGTCCTTTCGTATCGTAACCGACGACACATTAAGCTGCTCCGCCAAGTCGGTTACCAAGATAGAACTGTGCTGCATTAATGCATTTAATATATATGTATGTCGTTCCTCTTTTGTCATATTATCTTCGAGCAATTATAATACTATTCAAAGGTGGGCATAATTTTTAAGATTTGAAAGTTATTTGTGTTAATCTTTGGTAAATTACAGTAAACATACCGCTTTAGTGCTTTCGTTTTGCCAAAGATTAAAAGCATTTTGTTTCGTTCGAAAATATGTTATGAAACACATTTTGAAAAAATGTGCAATTTTTTTTGAAAAAAAACTTGATAATATTTCGTAATTATAAAATTTGTTTCTACATTTGTTGCGAAATGAAATTTCAAATGTTTTTAACGACAACAATCTCGGTTATTTCATTTCGAAGCGAAAGTAGAAAAATAACAGTTTTTAGACATGGTAAAAAGTAAAAGAGACAATGAATACGACGTAATAGTCATTGGAGGAGGCGTCACGGGAGCCGGCACGGCACGCGACTGCGCCCTTCGCGGGTTACGCGTATTACTTGTTGAGCGTTACGACCTGGCAGTAGGGGCTACGGGTCGAAATCACGGTTTGCTTCACTCCGGAGCTCGCTACGCCGTGACCGACGAAGAATCGGCACGCGAATGCATCAAAGAGAATATGATTCTGCGCCGCATAGCAAGCCACTGCGTTGAAGAAAACGACGGACTTTTCATCTCGCTCCCCGAAGACGGGCTCGAATATCAGGCTACGTTTGTAGAGAAATGCCAAGCAGCCGGCATCAGCGCCGAAATCATCGACCCGCGACAAGCAAAACTACTTGAACCGTCGGTCAATCCGGAAATCATTGGCGCAGTTCGCGTGCCCGACGGCTCGGTCGACCCCTTCCGACTCACGCTTGCCAACGCCGTCGACGCAAAACTCCACGGCGCTACCGTGCTCGTCTATCACGAAGTGACAGAACTAATCTCCGAACAAGGACGCATCGTCGGCGTCATCGCTTTCGACCACAAGACGAAACAACAAAAGAAATTTTACGCACCTTTGACAATCAACGCCGGAGGCATCTGGGGACACGGCATAGCCGCAAAAGCCGGCATCCGCGTCGACATGTTCCCGGCAAAAGGTTCGTTGCTAATCTTCGGACACCGTGTCAACAACATCGTGCTCAACCGCTGTCGTAAGCCGGCAAATGCCGACATTCTCGTGCCGGGCGACACAATCTGCCTCATCGGCACCACATCCAGCCGCGTCGGCTTCGACGAAGTCGACGATATGCGCGTTACGCCCGACGAAGTCGACCTCCTGCTGAGCGAAGGCGTAAAATTGGCACCGACATTAGCCACAACGCGCGTGCTGCGCGCATATGCCGGCGTTCGTCCTCTTGTTGCCGCCGACAACGACCCGTCGGGACGAAACATCAGCCGCGGAATCGTTCTGCTCGACCACGCCACTCGCGACGGCGTCGAAGGATTTGCAACAATCACCGGTGGCAAACTCATGACTTACCGACTTATGGCGGAATGGGCTACCGACCTGGCTTGCCGCAAACTCGGCGTTGACCGCAGTTGCACAACAGCAACCGAGCCGCTTCCCGGAAGCAAGTCGGCTGAAAAACCCGAAAATCTCGGCAAATCGTTCGCGTTCGAAAATCGTCGAAGCTCTCAAATACACCGTCATGGCGATATGGCAGACAGCATTGCCCACGACACGCCCATCGACCGCAGCCTCGTCTGCGAATGCGAAGACGTGAGCGTCGGCGAAGTGGAATTTGCGCTCGCCAACCTCGACGTCAACAACCTTGTCGACCTACGTCGTCGCACACGCGTAGGCATGGGCACTTGCCAAGGCGAACTCTGCGCTTGCCGCGCTGCCGGATTGCTTGCACGCGCTCACAACTGCGCCGAACGAGCACGCACCGACCTCGCCGACTTCGTTGCCGAACGCTGGAAAGGCACCTACCCCATTGCTTGGGGCGACACCCTTCGCGAAGCCGAATACACACAATGGGTCTACTCAGGCATTTGTAACATTAACGATAAATAGAGCATTATGAAATTCGATACAGTCATCATAGGAGGCGGTCTTGCCGGTTTGACGTGCGGCATACGTTGCCAACAAGCCGGGCTAAGCACTTGCATCGTCACGACAGGACAAAGCGCACTCCATTTCTCATCAGGGTCGTTCGACTTGCTCAATGCTCTTCCCGGCGGAGAGAAAGTCGAGCATCCCGCCATCGGCGTTGCCGCCCTACCCGACAATCACCCGTACAAGAAACTCGCCGACCGTTTCGAGACTCTTGCCGACGAAGCAAAACAGACACTCGCACAAGCCGACATCGCAACAAAAGGCGACGCCCGTGCCAACACCTATCGCATCACGCCGATGGGCAGCCTCAAAAGCACATGGCTTACGCTCGCCGAATTCACAACATTCCCCGATCATACAGGTATAATAGGTAAAAATATTCTGATTGTTAACTTTTCCGGATTCCTTGACTTCAACACGAGTTTTATCGCTGCCGAAATGGAGAAACGCGGCTCGCTGTGCACAGTCGAAACGATTTGCATTTCTGCAATCGACCGCCTGCGCAACAATCCGACGGAAATGCGTGCCACAAACATAGCTCGCGCTCTCGCTGTCAAGGAAACCTTTCGACAGTTCAGCGAAGCACTGAACGAAATGTCTAAGGGATACGATTGTGTGGTATTGCCTGCCGTTTTTGACTTGTATGCCCCTGAGGTCGTGACGGCTTTGGGCAGAGAGATTAACGTTCCTGTGTGCTTAGTGCAGACAATGCCACCATCGGTCCCCGGCATTCGCGTTCAGATGATGCTGCGCCGACGTTTCGAGTCGCTTGGCGGTGTGTTTATGCCCGGCGACACCGTTACACGTGCCGAT
>JBJEDP010000032.1:0-9899 GCA_051872175.1 Candidatus Limisoma sp. | reverse complement strand
ATATCACTTCCCTCTTGCCACACAAAATCGACCTCGGCTGACGAACCTTTTTTATCTCTAATCCAGAAAAATTGCCGCTCGCGGTAATGCCGGTCGAGCACGACTCGCAATTGTTCTGTTAAATCCCTGGCAATCATATCATATCGACGATTTAAGTCCGACGCAAAGATAATACAATTTTCTAATTCATATGCAACATTGCATCTCCATTCGGCGGCACGGAGCAAATCGGGTTATCGTCAAGATGTTCATTCAGGTAGTTTGCGGCTCGGTGCGACCGGGCAGGCGGAGAATGGCGCAAAGGTCGACCGATGCTTTGTGCTGTCGACAAATAATGTCGAAGTTGCCAACGGCGTAACCTACCTGCCTTTATACATGGCTTCGCTGCTTTGATTTGCGCAATTTGGCACAATTGCGACAATAATTTGAACAAGACAGGGAATCATTGCGGCGTATTTCGCATAAATTTGCTATGTTAATCTTAACGTACACAATTTATGAGAAAGATACTTCTTACGATAGTGGCAGGCATGGCGATGGCAACAAGTGCACAAGCGGCAGTTGTCGACAATCTGCGGTGCGAGTATGCCACAACGCCGTTGGGCATTGATTGCCCGCATCCGTTGCTGAGTTGGCAAATGAAAAGCGATGAGCGCAACGCCGCACAGAGCGGTTGGCAGGTGATGGTGGCAAGCAGCAAAGAATTGCTCGACGCCGACAGCCCGGACCTGTGGGACAGCGGACGCCGCGCCGGCAACTCGGTAACGACGGAATACGAAGGCAAAGCGTTGCAGTCGTTCAGCCGCTGCTATTGGAAAGTTCGCATCTGGGACGAAAAAGGAAAGGCTTCGCGCTGGAGCACGACGGCTCAGTGGGCAATGGGCGCGCTCGACGCGTCCGACTGGGCGCCGGCTCGCTGGATTTCGGCGAAGCCCGATTCGGTATGGCGCAAACAGTGGCAGCAACAAAAAGCGTGGGAAAAAGAGCGCGAGAAACTCGACTGGCCGCTCTTCAACGGCATGAATAAGACAATCTGGGACATCGCGGCGATGACCGAACCCGCCTACGACCCGTCGCCGCTTATGCGCAAATCGTTCGCGGTTGCGGCTGAGCCTGTAAGGGCAATGCTCTACGTCACCGGCTTGGGCTACTACGAGGCGTTCGTCAACGGGCAACGCGTCGGCGACAGCGTGCTCGACCCCGGATGGACATACTACAACAAGCACACCTCCTACGCGGTCTACGATGTGTCGACGATGCTGCGCCCCGGCGATAACGCCATCGGATTGATGATAGGCCGCGGTCAGTATAATCCTCTGAGTAACGACATTTGGCGTCTGAACCAAAGCGAATGGGTAGGACAGCCCAAGGCGTTGGCTCTGCTTCGCATCGAATATGCCGACGGCACGGTGAGCGAGATTGGCACCGACGGCTCGTGGCGCATCGCCGCCGGACCGATTGTCTACGACGACACCCGTCTGGGCGAAATCTACGACGCTCGGCTCGAGAGCGATGGCTGGAACCGCGCACGGTTTGACGACTCGGCGTGGACGCCCGCAGTAGAAGTCGAATGGAACGCGGCATTGAAATACCAAGTACAGCCGCCGATTAGGCGATTCGCCGGAATAAAGCCCGTGAAAACCATCGTCCGCAACCCGAAGGAAACGGTCTACGATATGGGCAAGAACCTTGCCGGCTGGGCACGAGTGAAGGTCGCCGGACAACGAGGACAACGCGTGATGGTTGAATATTGCGAGGTGGTCAGCGACACGCTGTTGGTGCCGTGGCTGCCCGACTATCGTCGCACTTTTCCGATGGATGTGGAAGAATATGCCCGATTCTACGACAGCGAAATGCGCGTAAGGCAGCAGAACGGCTACATCCTCAAGGGAGACGCCGACGGCGAAACATTTGAATGCCATTTCTCATACAAAGGATTCCAATATGTGCGCGTCACGACCGACGACGGTGTGAAAGTGCTCGGCGTGGAAAGCATCCCCGTGCATACCGACTTGCAGAGCGCCGGCTCGTTTGAGTGTAGCGACAATGCCATCAACCGACTGCAAAGCAACAGCATCAACTCTATGCTGAGCAACTTTATAAGCATCCCCACCGACTGCCCGCACCGCGAAAAGCAAGGCTGGACAGCCGACGCCTTCATCGCCGCCGAGGCTGCAATGTACAACTTCGATATGGCAAACTTCTACCGCAATTGGTTGCGTTGTCTTGCCGATTCGGAAAGTCCCGACGGCTCGTTGCCCACCGTAGCTCCCAGCACAAACTACGACATCAACAGTTCCACCACATGGCCATCGGCTCTGATGCGCGTGTCGAGCGACCTCTACAGGCACTACGCCGAATTGCGCCCCGCTCGCGACTATATGGGCTGTATGAAGAGATTTCTGCGCAACAGTTCGCAGCGCATCCTCAATGGAAATCCAAGGATAATCAACGACGTGCTCGGCGACTGGGTGTCGCCGACATACGACAAACCGGGCTTCACCATGGCACCACCGGAAGGCACGCCTTACTATGGCACGGCATCGCACGCTTACTGCCTCCGTGCCACCTCGGAATTGGCTCGCCTGACGGGTAACACAGCCGTTGCCGACAGTCTGCAGCACTGCGCAAAAGCGTTTACCGAAGGTTTCAACCGAGAGTTTTTCGACGCGTCGACGGCGTCCTATCATGGCACAATCGCCACCAACGGCTACCGTCAGGCGCCTGCCGCCGTCGCCCTCGAATACGGGCTTGTGCCCGAGGACAGCCGCCAACCCGTGCTCAACCGACTGGTTGCCGACCTGGCAGAGCACAACTACCGCATCGGCACAGGATTTCTCGGCACGCCGGCAATTATGAACTACCTGCCGCTGCACGACCCCGAAACAGCCTTCCGCGTCGCTACACAGCCGGAATATCCCGGTTTCACCTATATGCTCAGCAACAATTCCACCACAATGTGGGAAAACTGGGACGGCCGCGCATCGCGCAATCACCTACCCTTTGCACTTATCAGCGCATACTACTATAAGTTTCTTGCCGGAATACGCGCCGACGAGCCGGGATTTGCATCATTCACGATAGCACCGACCGCCGTCGAACATCTCACATGGGTAAAAGCTCATCACGACACGATGTATGGCAGAATCGAAAGCGAATGGCAGCGCAAAGGCGACCGTTTTACGCTCAAAGTGACAGTTCCCGCCAACACGCGTTGCACCGTGGTCGTACCATCGCACAACGGCAACGAAACGCACCGCATCGGCTCCGGACGATACACTTTCACAACCAAGTTGTAAATATATACACTTTCACTGTTAAGCAACAAAGTTAAAATGTGTTGATTTCGCCGAAAGTCCCTCATAAAAGTGTAGCGCCAAGCACAAAAGTCCCTCATAAAAGTGTAGCGATTTTTACAACACGCTAATTATAAGACATTTACATAATAACACAACTCACACAGACAAAATATGCATATTAATTCACTACTCCAGCATAAATTACCGGTAAAAAAGTGAGCTCATTTAGTGATTTAACCAATAACACATAAGAGCCGCGCTATTGCTCCAAAGCGGTGCGGAGGAGGCTGAGTGCTTCTTCGGGCGAGCCGGTTTGGTCGAGCAGCGTGACAAACTTCGAGCCGATAATGGCGCCGGAAGCATTTGCCATGGCTGACGTGAGCGTTTGACGGTTGCTGATGCCGAAGCCTATCATTCGCGGATTGCGCAAATTCATAGCGTCGATTCGGCGGAAATATTCCTGCTTTGCTTCGTCGAAACTGCGTTGCGCACCGGTCGTAGCCGCCGACGAAACCATATAGATAAATCCGTCGGTATGGTCGTCGATGAAACGGATGCGCTCGTCTTCGGTTTCGGGCGTAATGAGCATAATGATGCGCAAGCCGTAGCGCTCGCTGACCGGGCGAAAATCGCGCAAATAGTCTTTGAACGGCAAGTCGGGAATGATAAATCCGTCGACGCCGCACTCTGCGGCACGTCGGCAGCACTCTTCAAAGCCGAATTGCATTATCGGGTTGAGATAGCCCATCAAGATGATAGGCACGTCGATGCCACGCTGACGGATGTCGCTGAGTTGGTCGAAGAGCGTGGCGAGGGTCATGCCGTTGCGCAGAGCCTTTGTGGCAGCATCTTGTATCACCGGACCGTCTGCCATCGGGTCGCTGAACGGGATGCCCACCTCTATCATGTCGATGCCGCCTGAGGCGAGTGTTTCGATGATGTGCGGCGCGCTGTCGAGGGTCGGATGTCCGGCACAGAAGTAGAGCGATAGTATGTTGTTTTTCTTTTCGCTGAAAAGTCGGTTTATTCTATTCATAAAGCAATTGTGTATTATAAATCGTTTATTTGGTTTAAAAAATCGGCGACGAGGTCGATGTCTTTCACACCCGGCTCGAGTTCGAAACGGCTGTTGATGTCGACGCCCGCCAGACGCGGATGGCTGAAACGGTGCAAGGCTTCTACGCAGTCGATGCCGATGCCGCCGCTGAGAAGGAAGGGTGTGCGCCCGGTGTAGTTGTCGAGCACTCCCCAATCGAATGAGGTTCCGCTGCCGCCATAGCCGCCGCAATGCGTGTCGAAGAGCAGATAGTCGACGCTGCCGTCGTAGGCGGATGCTCTCTGTGCATCTGCGGCGCCGGAAACGGATATAGCCTTTACCGTAAGCACACCGTCGGGCAGGAGTTGGCGCAAGCGGCGGCAGAAGTCAACGCTTTCCGCGCCGTGGAGTTGCACACCGCCGAGGCGATTTGCCGCAACTGTGGCAACAATCTCGTCGAGGTCGGCATTGACAAACACGCCGAACGGGCGCACGTGCTCGGGCACGTAAGCAATCCGCTCGCCGACATAGCGCTTCGAACCGCTCCAGAAGATGAAACCCATCCAGTCGAGGTCATGCCGTTCCGCACGACGGATGTTGTCGTCGAGGCGCATTCCGCAGAGTTTTCTGATTAGTCGCATCGGTCGATTTCGTTTACGAATTTTGCCAGATGAGCACCCGGGTTGTCGGTTTTCATAAATCGTTCGCCTATCAAGAATCCGCGATAGCCGACGCTGCGAAGTTGACGAATGGTAGCGACGTCCGAGATGCCGCTTTCGCTGATTTTCAAGCAGTTCGACGGAATGGCATCGGCTAAGCGGAACGAATTTTCGACCGAAGTAACGAACGAGCCCAAGTTGCGATTGTTCACGCCGACGACGTCGATATCGTCGTTGAGATAGTCGAGTTCGGCAACGCCGTGCACTTCCAAGATTGTTTCCAAGCCGAGTTGATGAGCAGTGTGCGCAAGTTGGCGGCACTCTTCGACAGTCAGCGCTGCGGCGATAAGCAGAACGACGTCGGCGCCGATGCATTTCGCCTCAACAATCTGGTATTCGTCAATCATAAAATCTTTACGCAGTATGGGCACATTCACCACAGGGCGTGCCGCAACGACGTCGTCGGTCGAGCCGCCGAAGAACTCGCTGTCGGTAAGAATTGAGCAAGCCGATGCACCGCCGGCGCAGTACGACGCGGTGACTACTTCGGGACGTGCTTCGCGATTTATCCAGCCGCGCGACGGCGACTTGCGCTTGAATTCGGCGATGATGCCCGTCGGCGACTCCAGCAACGATTTGCGCAGCGAACGACTGCCGCCGTCGATGCCGTCGAGACGCGCCAACAACGACTGCATACTGCTATGCTCCTTTGCGCGAGCCACTTCCTCTCGCTTGTGCGCTACAATTGTTTGTAGAATATCTGCCATAACGGTTTACGAGAAAAATTCAACAAATTGTTTCAACTTCGCAAACGCGCTTCCCGAATCGATCGACTCGCGAGCCACGGCAACACAATCTTCGACCGACTTTTCGCCGTCGAGCACACGGATTGCCATAGCGGCATTTGCCACAACGACGTCGATTTGCGAGCGCAGCGCCGTGCCCTCCAACACGTTGTCGAACACCGCCTTAGCCTCCGCACGAGTCGCGCCACCATAGATTTCGGTGCCGTCGATACGCGCAAAGCCGACTTCCTCGGGACTGATGATGCGCTCGTAGCCGTTGGTCTTGATTTTAAACTCGTCGGTCAGCGACACTTCGTCGTAGCCGTCGATGCTGTTGACGATGCCGTAATTGATGCCGAGGCGCTCATAGACGCGGCTATAGAGGCGCAATTGCTTGAGAGTAGCCACGCCGAGCAACTGATTGCGGGGACGCGAAGGATTGACAAGCGGTCCGAGCAGGTTGAAGCACGTCGGCACGGCAAGGGCTTTACGCGTAGGTCCTACAGCTTTCATGCCGTTGGCAAACAGCGGCGCGTGAAGATAGACAATACCAATCTTGTCGAGTGCCTCGCGAAGGCGGTCGACGTCGGCGCAAAACTTCACGCCGTGCTCTTCGAGAACATTGCTCGCACCGCTGACACTCGTCGATGCGTAGTTGCCGTGTTTTGCCACCTTGTAGCCCGCTCCGGCAACCACAAAGCATGCGCACGTCGAAATGTTGAACGTGTTTTTGCCGTCGCCGCCGGTGCCGACAATGTCGATAGGACTAAACGGCGACAAGTCGACACGGCGACCCGTTTCGAGCAGTCCCTCGCGAAGCCCGAGAAGCTCGTCGACGGTCACACCGCGCATCTCCAACGCCGTCAGAAATGCTGCAATTTGCACGTCGGCATAGCGTTGCTCAATTATGTTTAGCATTATTTGGCGAGTCTCGGCTTGCGAGAGTTCTTCGCCGGATATTATTCGTTTAAGTATCTCTTTCATAATTCCATCAGTCAATGTTCAACCAATTTTTCAACAACTTCGCACCGTCGGGCGTCAACACCGATTCGGGGTGAAACTGCACGGCGTGCATATTAAATCGACGATGACGCAATCCCATGACTTGCCCTTCGTCGCTGACGGCAGTCACTTCGAGGCATTCGGGCAAATTACTGCCGTCGACGACCCACGAATGGTAGCGTCCCGCCTCCATAGGGTTAGGCAGTCCGGCGAATATCGGGTCGAGAGGACGGTCGCCGTCGACAAGGTAAGTGACGGGCGTCTGCACGCCGTGGAAAACGTCGCTGAGATTTATCAGCCGTCCGCCGAAAGCCACTGCCATGGCTTGCTCGCCAAGACATACGCCAAACATCGGCTTAACTCCGGCATACTCGCGAATGACCGGCAACAGCAGTCCCGCCTCTTCGGGGATGCCCGGTCCCGGCGACAACACTATTCTGTCGAACTCGGCAATATCTTGAAGTTCAAATCGGTCGTTGCGCAACACCGTCACCTGCTCGCCCAATTCGCGAAAGGCGTGCGCAAGGTTGTAGGTGAACGAATCGTAATTGTCTACTATAACTAATTTACTCATAATCAATCTCCTCCGTTTTACATTATCTCGGCAATGCTGATGGCTTTCTTGAGCGCACCGAGTTTGTTGTTGACTTCTTGAAGTTCGTACTCTTCATCGCTGCGAGCAACGACACCGCCTCCGGCTTGGAACCACAATTGCCCGTTGCGGCTCACGAACGTGCGTATGGTGATTGCCTGATTGAGGTTGCCGTTCAGCCCGATATAGCCGATGCAACCACCGTACGGGCCGCGATTGTGTGGTTCCAACTCGCTGATAATCTGCATGGCGCGAACCTTCGGCGCTCCGCTGAGCGTACCTGCCGGGAAGGTGTCGAAAAACGCTTCGATGGGGTTGGCATCTTCGTTGAGCGTGCCGCTGACACGGCTCACCAAGTGAATGACGTGGCTATAAAACTGCATATCCTTATAGAAGTCGACCTTCACGTCGTGGCAGTTGCGACTCAAGTCGTTGCGCGCCAAGTCGACGAGCATAACGTGCTCGGCATTCTCCTTGGGGTCGTTGCGCAGATACTCGGCATTGAGTGCGTCTTGCTCGGGATTGCCCGTACGCTTCGTCGTGCCGGCAATGGGGTCGATATACGCCCTACCCCCTTCGATGCGGCAATGCGTTTCGGGCGACGAGCCGAAGATGCGAAATCCGCCGAAGTCGAAGTAGAAAAGATACGGCGAGGGATTGATGCTGCGCAAAGCGCGGTAGAGCTTGAAATCGTCGCCATAGAAGTGCTGCACGAATCGCCGCGAGGGAACCACCTGGAAAGTGTCGCCGCGGAGGCAGTGAGCAATGCAGGCGCGAACGTTTGCCTTGTGCTGCTCGTCGGTAAGCGTCGACGACGTCTCGCCCACGGGATGAAAGTCGTAGACAGGCATCCGCGGATTGTGGATTGCCGCTTCCACGCGGTCGAGTCGGTCGGTTTCGCCCTCGGGCACCATCTCCAAAAGCATCATTTCGCTCTTATAGCCATTGAAAACGATGATGTATTTATACAAAATATACAAAATGTCGGGCGCATCGTTGACGCTCTCGGTAGAGTCTTTCACGGCGATGTTCTCCAGATAGCGCACGGCATTGAACGACGTATAGCCGTAGAGACCGCAATAGTTGCTCGCCTCGCCGGTTACTTCGAACGACGCAATGAAATCGGAAACGGCGCGTGCGCACGTATAGTCGGCATCGATGGCGTGCCGCTCGCACTTACCGTCGGGATAGACCAGCGAAGCCGTGCCGTGTGACACCTCGACGCGCGCTATCGGCTTAAGCCCGATGAACGAGCGATTGTTCTCGCTGCCATGGTAGTCCGAACTCTCCATCAATGCGCTTTGCGGAAACAGGTCGCGCAACTTCAAGTAGGTGCTTACCGGCGTATGAATGTCGCCGAGCACAGTCTTATGAACGGTGTGATATTTATACTTTGCCATGAGGTTTAATCGTTTATATGTTTCAAATAGGTTTCGATATCTTTGTCGCCGCGACCGCTGACAGTGAGCACCACCACATCGTCGGGACAGAACTTCAACTTAGGCAGAGCGCCCAGCGCGTGAGCCGACTCCAACGCCGGAATGATGCCTTCGAGGCGCGTCAATTCGTAGGCTGCACGAAGCGCCTCATCGTCGTCGACGGCAAGCACTCGCGCACGCCCGCAACTTGCCAAGTTGGCATGAATGGGACCGATGCCGGGATAGTCGAGACCTGCCGAAATCGAATACGGCTCGACGATTTGTCCGTCGGCGGTCTGCATCACAAGCGTACGGCTGCCGTGGAGAATGCCGAGCGTGCCGCGTTGGATGGTTGCCGCCGTTTGTCCGCTGTCGATGCCCAGTCCGCCGGCTTCGGCAAGCACTATCTTGACACGCTCGTCGTCGAGATAGTGATAGATTGTTCCCGCCGCATTACTTCCGCCGCCAACGCACGCCATCAGGTAGTCGGGATAGTCGCGACCGATTTTTCCCTGCAGTTGCTCGCGGATTTCGCTGCTTATCACGCTCTGCAGACGCGCTACCATGTCGGGATAAGGATGCGGTCCGACGGTACTTCCGATGATGTAGAACGTCGTGTCGGGATGACAACACCAGTCGCGAATGGCTTCGTTTGTGGCATCTTTCAACGTCATGTTGCCCGACAGCACCGGACGCACTTCCGCGCCGAGCATTTTCATCTTCTCGACGTTGATGCGCTGGCGTTCGACGTCGGTCTTACCCATATAGACAACACATTCCATGTTCATCAGCGCACAAACCGTAGCCGTAGCCACGCCGTGCTGTCCGGCACCGGTCTCGGCGATGATGCGCGTTTTGCCCATACGGCGAGCCAGCAATATCTGCCCTACCGTGTTGTTAATCTTATGCGCACCGGTGTGATTCAAATCTTCGCGCTTGAGATAGATTTTCGCACCGTAGCGCTCGCTCAACCGTTTGGCGAAATAGAGCGGCGACGGACGCCCTACATAGTCGCGAAGCAACGTCATATATTCGTTGCGAAAATCGTCGCTATCGATATACTTCAAATAATCCTGTCGAAGATTTTCGACGCACTTATACAGAATCT
>JBJEDP010000031.1:0-9910 GCA_051872175.1 Candidatus Limisoma sp. | reverse complement strand
CCCTAAAATTCACTTGAAAAATGGAACCTAATCTTGGGATAATCTGACTGCGCCATTTGGAGGACGTAACCGGAGTCGGCAAGGAACACGTCGCGGCCTTCTTTGTCGATTGCCATAAATTGATGCTTGCGCTTTTTGAATGCTTCAAGTGCGTCGGCATCGTCGCTGTCAATCCAACATGCTTTATACAAGCTTATCGGCTCCCAACGGCATTGTGCCCCGTATTCGTGGAGAAGGCGATATTGTATGACTTCGAATTGAAGTTGTCCGACCGTACCGATAATTTTGCGACCGTTGAACTGATTTGTAAACAGTTGCGCCACGCCTTCGTCCATGAGTTGCTCAATACCTTTATTGAGTTGCTTGGTCTTCATGGGGTCGGTGTTCTCAATGTATTTGAACATTTCAGGCGAGAAGCTTGGGAGTCCTTTGTAATGGAGTTCTTCGCCGGAGGTCAGCGTATCGCCGATTTTGAAGTTGCCTGTATCGGGAATACCGATAATGTCGCCGGGATATGCTTCGTCGACCACCGATTTCTTTTGCGCCATGAATGCCGTAGGCGCGGCAAAGCGCATAAGTTTGCCGCTGCGGATATGCTTGTAGTTGACGTTGCGCTCGAACACGCCGGAGCAAACTTTCACGAAAGCGATGCAACTGCGATGGTTCGGGTCCATATTTGCGTGGATTTTGAAGACAAAGCCGGAGAATGACGGCTCGGTAGGCTCAACGACGCGCTCAATGGCTTGCACGGGCTTGGGTGAGGGTGCGATTTTGACAAAGCAGTCGAGCAACTCTTTGACGCCGAATGTATTGAGTGCCGAACCGAAGAACACGGGAGCGACTTCGGCACGAAGGTAGCTGTCGACGTCGAATTCGGGATAAACGCCTTCGATAAGTTCCAAATCTTCGCGGAGTTTGGCTGCATCGTCGGCGCCGACATTTTCGTCGATTGCCGGGTCGTTGATGTCGGAGATTTCGACGCGCTCGGTGACGCGCTGTTTGTTGGGCGTGAACAAGTCAAGACCGTGTTCGTAGATATTGTAAACGCCTTTGAATTTTGCACCGATATTGATTGGCCAACTGAGAGGACGCACTTTGATTTTCAACTCGCTTTCGAGTTCGTCGAGAATGTCGAACGGGTCGCGACCTTCACGGTCGAGTTTGTTGACGAAGATAATCACCGGTGTGTTGCGCATACGGCAAACTTCCATAAGTTTGCGCGTCTGCTGCTCGACACCTTTTGCGACGTCGACAACGATGATTACGCTATCGACAGCGGTAAGCGTGCGATAGGTGTCTTCGGCAAAGTCTTGGTGACCGGGGGTGTCGAGGATGTTGATTTTATAATCTCCGTAGTTGAATCCCATAACGGAAGTTGCAACCGAGATGCCGCGTTGCTTCTCGATTTCCATCCAGTCGGACGTTGCTGTCTTTTTGATTTTATTTGATTTTACGGCACCGGCAACGTGTATTGCACCTCCGAAGAGCAATAGTTTTTCGGTAAGAGTAGTTTTACCGGCATCCGGGTGACTGATGATTGCGAAAGTGCGACGTTTGCTGATTTCTTCTTCTAAGTTTGCCATATTATAAGTTGTCGTAATCTTCTTTATCGAAAAGTGGAGAAATTTTGTCTTTGTGATAATAGTGAGCGAGAGTCGACACAAATTTGGTGATTTGCGTCACAGCTTCGAGAGTTTGTTTCGAGATTTCTTTGTGTTGCATACGTAATAGCAAGATACCGTATAGCGCGTTAAAGCAGGTCTCAATCTCGCCGGATTTGTTCTCGCCGGCACGAGCGCGCAACTCTACTATAAACGGCAAGGTGCGATAGAATTCAGCGCCGTAGCCGGGATACTTGGTTGAGCGGAGAAGCATTGTGTGCAAATCGACGAGGTTGATAATTACGTTCTTGTTGATTTGCAAATGACCGGTCTGCATAACGCCTTCGGCACGCATCATATCAATCAAATCGGCGAACCATTTCGTGACCGCTTCAGCACCTGCTTCGTCAAGACCGTACGAAGGGATTACCGTGGCTTTTATTTTTTCGATATCGCAGTCGTTTGCTCTAATCAGGTCTTCAATCTGCCACATATAGAGCAAATATTCTGCTATGTTTTGTTTGCGCAGTTGTTCCGCCGTGAACATAAGGACTAACCGAATTTGCTGATTTTTCGAAGATTTGCTTCGTTGAGAATCTTGATTCTGCGACCGTCGACAACGATAATTCGCTCGTTGACGAACGCCGACAGCGTACGAATAGCGTTCGACGTGGTCATATTCGAAAGATTTGCCAAATCTTCGCGCGACATATATATGTTTAGCGTTTCGCCGTCGTCTTCGTAGCCGTAGTTATCAATAAGAAGCACCAACGCTTCTGCCAAACGACCGCGGATATGCTTTTGGGTTAGATTTACGATTTTCGTATCCGAACGACCGAGGTTGTGCGACAATTCGTGGATGAAGAACCATGCCAGCTGACGATTTCTGTCAATCAACTCCGAAACGACCTTCATCGGGATTGCACCGACCTCCGATGCTTCCATTGCAATTGCGCCCGAAACATACGGCTCGTTGGCGAAATATGCTCTGTGCCCGAAATACTGTATGGGGCGAATCAAGCGGATGATTTGCTGACGTCCGCCAATTCCTTCTTTGTATTTCTTTACTTTACCTTTGATAAGGCACCACAAAAATTCCGGCGTTTCCTTCTCTGCATATATAATTTGATTGCGTTTGAAATTATGCAGAGTGAAATTTTCGAGCACAACGCGTTTGTCTTCAGACGACAGCGCGTTCCAAAGTCCGGACAAATCTTCCTTAATAACTGTTTCTAAGGCTTCTCTTGAGATCATTTTAATTACAGTTGCTATACAAGTATGCTTTACAGCACAAAATTACATCATTTTAACCTAATAACAAAATTAGAGGTTAATTTTTTTGTTTAAAGCATATTGATTGCCGGGGAGTGCTCGCACGATGCCGCGAAATTCGAGGTCGATTAACGTGCTGAGGATTCGGTGGAACGGCATCCCGACGTTTCCTGCCAGTGCGTTTACGTTAACCGTTTCGCGTTCGCTGATGAGGTCGTAGATTTTTTGCTCCTCCGAACTTAATTGCGGGAAAAGTTCGAGTTCGACGGGACCCTCTTTCTTCTTTTCCCACCCCATCGCGTCGATTACGTCGTCGACGGAAGTTATCAACGAAGCTACGTTCTTCTTTATCAGTTTATTGCATCCTTCGGAATATTCATCCCCTATTCTTCCCGGGAATGCGAACACGTCGCGCCCGTAGTTGAGTGCAACGTTGGCGGTCACCAGTGCGCCGCCTTTGAAGGCTGATTCCATCACAATCGTGCAATCTGCCATAGCGGCTATCAATCTGTTCCGAGCAAGGAAATTCGACCGATGCACTCGTGTCGAAAACTTATACTCCGACACGATTGCGCCGCCGGAGCGAACGATTTCGATGGCATCGCCGCGATGCGCTGCAGGATAGATTGTGTCGAGTCCGTGCGCTACGACGGCTATCGTTGGCAGCCCGGAAGCGAGTGCCGCTCGGTGTGCCGTGATGTCGATGCCGTAAGCCAATCCGCTCACGACAACGACTTCATTTCCCACCTTTTCTTTCAATCCGCTCACGAAACTTTTGCACAGGTCTATTCCATAAGCGGTAGAATGACGAGTGCCGACAATGCTGACAATCTTTGCGCTGTTCAAGTCGCAATTGCCGGCGCTGAAGAGCAGCAACGGAGCGTCGGGCACCGTCTGGAAACGCGTGGGGAACGAGTCTTGACGATAGTAGTGCACGCCGACGTGTTTGCGCTCCGATTCTTCGAGGGTTATTTCCGCATCGATGAGCAATGCGTCGCGATAGTCTTTCTTGAGCAAGCGCGGTGTGAGTTGCGTTGTGCTCTGAAGTTCTTTCTCCGAGATGCGGAAAAAATCCTCCTCCGAACCAACGATTGAAAGTATTTCATTGGCGATATCGATTGTAATCCCCCTTATCGATGCAAAGGCTACTTGATAAATCGTTGGCTTCATAATTCGGTCTACAAAAAGTCTTTAAAGATTTCGGCAAGCATATCGCCGCGGTCGAGTTTGCCGTTTTCGAGGCAAACGCAACTTACCACGGCTTTTACGCACTGATGTCCGTCGAGTTTGAAAATATCTTGGTGGAAAATGAATCGAACGCCTTTGCGCTCCAGCCACAGACGGCTAAGAAACTCGTCGTCGCTGCGCAAAGGTTCTTTATACTCGATTTCCACTTTGTTGAGCACGGGGATGATGCCTCGCTGTTGCATCTCGGAGAACGAGATTCCGTTTTCGGCGCAAAAGCGATGGCGTGTGTGCTCAAGATAGTGAAGATAGTTAGCGTTGTTGACTATTCCCTCAGAGTCGAGTTCGTAGTCGCGAACTTGCATCTGCAAGGTGTAAACGTAGTCCGCCATTATCCTATGCGATTTATTGTCATTCTCAATTCGGTAAGGCGTTCGAGCATACCTTCTATTTTGTCAAGGCTGAGCATATTTGCGCCGTCCGACTTCGCCACAGCGGGATTGGGATGCGTTTCGACAAACAATCCGTCGGCACCGCAGGCAATTCCGGCACGAGCCATCGTCTCGATAAGGTGAGGCAGTCCGCCGGTTACACCCGCCGTCTGATTAGGTTGCTGAAGCGAGTGTGTCACGTCGAGAATCACCGGAGCATACTGACGCATCGTCGGAATGCCGCGGAAATCCACCACCAAATCTTGATAGCCGAAGGTTGTGCCGCGCTCGGTAATGGCAACATCCGTATTGCCGGAATCAACGACTTTCTGTACGACAAATTTCATTGCCTCGGGCGACAAAAATTGACCTTTTTTAATGTTGACCATCTTGCCTGTACGAGCTGCGGCAACGAGCAACTCTGTCTGACGGCACAGGAACGCCGGAATCTGAAGCACGTCGACGTATTGCGCTGCAAGCTCAGCCTCTTCGTTGGTATGGATGTCGGTTACGACGGGCACGTTGAATTCTTTGCGAACTTTCGCCAACACCTCCAAAGCTTTTACGTCGCCGATGCCGGTGAACGAGTCAATGCGCGAACGATTTGCCTTGCGATAACTTCCCTTGAAGACATAAGGGATGCCCAGCCGGCGAGTTATTTCCGAAATATGTCCGGCAATGTCTATCGCCATCTGCTCGCCTTCGATGACGCACGGTCCGGCAAGGAGAAAGAAATTACCGTTTGCTGATGATTTTAATGTCTGTATCATTATTTTGTCATTTGTATTTTTGAATGGACTGCTGCGCAAGCAAAGATGCCGGCGGTCTCGGTACGCAGACGGCTTTCGCCGAACGTCACCGGTTGAAAACCGTTCGCCAACGAAAGTTCAACCTCTTCGGCGCTGAAATCGCCTTCCGGACCTATCATAACGAGCACGTTGCCGCCCGCAGTATATTCTTTTACGAAATTTTTACGCTCCGTGTTTTTATCGCAATATGCAATAAAGCGCTGTCCGTCGAAGCCCGACCGAATGACGTCGGCAATCGGTGTAAGTTCGTCGACGACGGGCAATGTGGTCTTCAACGATTGCTTCATAGCCGAAACGGCAATCTTTTGCAGTCGGTCGACGCGGAGCACTTTGCGCTCAGAATATCGGCAAAGAATCGGCACAATTCTGTCGACGCCCATTTCCACGCATTTTTCGACCATCCACTCGAGGCGGTCAATGTTTTTTGTGGGCGCAATAGCTATGGTGATGTTGCAATTCCAATGCGGCGGGATGCTCAGTCGGTCGACGATTTCCACCTCGCATTTTTGCTTCGACGCCTCAACAATTCTGCACCGAAACAGGTTTCCTTTGCCGTCGACGACCTCAATGATGTCGCCGTGGACTAAGCGCAAAACGCGCACGCAATGTTGCGCCTCTTCGTCGGGGAGCAACATTGCGCACTCTATGTCGGGAGCATAAAAACGATGCATCTCTATGCTGTTCTACTTTGTTTGCTATCTTTGAAGACAAGCATAAACGTAACGGCTACCACTAATGCGTATGTAGCGAAGATAAACCACGGTGTCGACCATTCGCCGATGAGATAGCCACCTTGCCATGAGCAATAGTGATTAACGATTTTTCCTGCAATCAGCGTACCGATTGTTGCGCCGAGACCGTTAGTCATCAGCATAAACAAGCCTTGTGCGGATGCACGCACCTTTGCGTCGCATTCTTGGTCGACAAACAAGCCGCCCGATACGTTAAAGAAGTCGAATGCCACGCCGTAGACAAGGCAAGAAAGGATGAACAATATCACGCCGGGGAATCCGGGGTCGCCGAGTCCCAAGAAGCCGAAACGTCCAACCCACGCAAACATTGCGATGAGCATAACCGTCTTGATGCCGTAGCGTTTCAAGAAGAACGGAATGAGCAGGATGCAGAGGGCTTCGGCTACTTGCGAAATCGAAACCAAGAGCGTTGCATTGTTGGCTGCAAACGTATCGGCAAATTCGGGAACGCCCTGGAAGTGTGTGATAAATGGAGTGGCAAAGCCGTTAGTAACTTGCAACGACATGCCAAGCAACATCGAGAAGATGAAGAACAACGCCATTCTTTTCGTCTTGAAAAGGCGGAATGCGCTGAAGCCGAGTGTTTCCCAGATTGATTGCGATTCCTTTGCCACGAGTTTGCATTGCGGCATAGTAAAGCAATATGCGAAGAGCACAAGGCTCAAAACGCCCGATACTAGGAATTGGGAATGTGTCAATTGGAATTTCGCTGCGTTAGCACCTAACGTAAACACAACGCCGTCGTCAAACACTGCGCAGTTGACAAACCACATCGTGGCAATAAAGCCTACGGTGCCGAGCACGCGAATCGGCGGGAAGTCTTTAACGGTATCGTATCCGTTTTCTTTCAGCATAACGAATGCTGCGGTGTTCGACAGCGCCAACGTGGGCATGTAGAACGACACGCTGAACGTATAGACAGCAATAAACAAGGCCTTATCCGGGGTTGCCGAGCCTTCGCCGAGCATAAACAAGCCAATCATTCCGACGCCCGCCAACAGGTGGCAAATGCCCAACAGACGTTGCGGCTGGATAAACTTATCGGCAATAATACCCATGATTGTCGGCATAAATATCGAAACTATGCCTTGGATTGCGTAAAACCATGCTATCTCTTCGCCCATACCGGCTTTGCCGAGATAGTTTCCCATTGAGGTTAAATATGCTCCCCATACAGCGAACTCCAGGAAGTTCATCGCTGCGATTCTCGTTTTTAGATTTTTCATTTCTTTAGATTTTATGTTTTCTTATTTTTGTTTTTTCAATTCAATCACTTTCTTGATTTCCGAAGCGCGCTCGTAGTTCTCGTTGTCGGCGCATTTCTGCATCATTCGGCTGAGTTCCTCTATCGAATAGCGCTCCAACGGAAGTTCGACAACGTCAACGTCTTCGTCGTCGCTATCGTTGCCGTCCTTTTTAAACTGCTCAAGGACAACTCCGGTTGCGTCGACCACTTCCGACGATGCGAAAATCGGCGCATGGCAGCGCATTGCCAACGCCACTGCATCGGACGTGCGCGAGTCGATAACCACTTCGCGGTTGTCGTTATAGGTGTCGCGCATACAGATTTCCGAATAGAATATGCCGCGCTCAAACTTGTAAATCATCACGTTTTCGATACGGATGCCGAACGCTTTGAGCGACGAGATAAACATATCGTGAGCCAACGGACGCGGCATCTCGACATGCTTCAACGCTACCAATATCGACTGTGCTTCGGCTTGCCCGACGATTACCGGTATCGTTTTGTCGCCTTCCGATTCGGTGAGCAGCAAAGCGTAGGCATCGGTCGTTACGGTGTTTGCCGAAATGCCCGTTACCTTCATCCTGATTCTTTCGTTGTCGTTCATATTCCCTACTCTATTTTACCTTTTGACCGGTTATTACGCCGCTTCCATAACACAAATGCCCTGCCGCATCGTAGACGACAGCAAACTGTCCGGGAGCAATGCCCTGAACTTTATTTTCCGATTCGATAACATACTCGCGCTCGCCAAGCCACGTCAATTTCGCCTTGAAAAACTCAGGGCTATGGCGATTCTTAAACACGATATCCACCGGGTCGGTAACGCCCTGCCAAGGATTGCCGGAGATGAAGTGCATCTCGTCGATATGGATAATTTTGCCGTATTGCTTGTCGGTGTCGTAGCCACGGCTGACGTATATCACGTTGTCGTTTACGTTCTTCTTCACCACATACCACGGTCCGCCGCTCAAGCCCAAACCCTTGCGCTGACCTATGGTGTGGAACCAAAACCCGCGATGCTCGCCGATTTTGCGTCCGGTCTCGATTTCGATAATGTTGCCGCGCTTTTCGCCGAGATGACGACGGATGAAATCGTTATAATTGATTTTGCCCAAAAAGCAAATACCTTGACTGTCTTTACGTTGCGCATTCGGCAAATGCGCCTCCAAGGCAATGCGACGCACCTCGCTCTTCGGCAATTCGCCAATAGGGAACATCAGATGCTGCAACTGCTCGCCGCTGATTTGCGCCAGGAAGTCGGTTTGATCTTTCACGCGGTCGCACGCCGTTGCCAAATATTTCGTGCCGTCGACAAAGTCGGTGGTGGCATAGTGCCCCGTTGCAGTCATTTCGAACGCATTGCCCCAACGCTGCTCAAAGAAACCGAACTTTATCATCTTGTTGCACATCATGTCGGGATTCGGAGTAAGCCCCTGACGCACCGTGCGCAGAGCATATTCCATCACGTTGTCCCAATACTCCTGATGGAGCGAGACGACCTCGAGAGGCAACCCGTAGCGATGCGCGATTGCCGTACACATTTCAATATCTTCTTCGGCGGAGCAGTCGCCCTCATCATTGTCCATACCGATACGGATATAGAACAGAGTCAAATCGTGACCCTGCTCAACCAAACGGTGTACGACAACGGCGCTATCCACGCCGCCCGATATCAATACTGCTATTCTCATTATATCGTGGTCAATTCATTCAAATTATTCTTGTTGGCAATATAGAGCGTCAACAGATAGTCGACCGACACCTTGCCCGGTCCCGCCAAAACAATGAAGAAAAACATTCCCATAAACATCAGCGGAACATATCCCAACGGCATACTCGCAAACACTACCGATTGCGTCGCACCGTCGCACATCATTCCCGACATTTCGCCCTGAAGCAATACCGCCTCGGCTACTATCATCGAAATCATCGGCGGCACAGCAGCCAAGCGAGTGAAAAAGCCGAACACTATCAAAATCGGGAAAACCAACTCGACGATAATCATCAGCGTCAAAGTCGTAGCACTCGACATACCCCACATCTCGGGAAACACCGTCACAAAATAGTCGTAGTCGACCATCTGGCGGATGCCGAACTGCAAGAACAGCAATCCTGCAAACAGCCGTATAAACAACCGTGCCAAATTTCCGTATGAACGATAGGCACCAATGATAAACAATTTTCTGAGTTTACGATTCATTTCCGTTTTCTATTACAATTAAACGCCCAATGTATTAGCCAGTCGTGCCATTACGGTCAGCAACTGCTCATCCGTAGGAAATTTTGTCACAATCTTGCGCGCCTTGTCGAGCACATAGACCGCCGGAACAACACGCGTATCAAACATACCGTCAACATTCGACACCTCCGCCACATACCAGTTAGGCTCGTCGCCCGAACGGCTCGACGTCGACTTATCGTAGACCGAAACAATGCTCACCGCACCGTTTTCCACCAAGCGCTGCGTTGCCAAATCGGCACCCAAGCGAATCTTCAGAAAGTTCGTATCAAAATTGCCCTCAACATTGACAATCAGAATGATGCAATCCGACGACAAGTCTTCGACAGCCACCTGACGGTCCAGCCGGCCCTCCGACGCCAGGTGCTCCAGGTA
>JBJEDP010000030.1:0-9916 GCA_051872175.1 Candidatus Limisoma sp. | reverse complement strand
AACCTCTAACCACCAACGAAAGTTGGTTTTAGTCGTTTTCGTTTTGTTTTTCGCTCACCTTGCACTATCTTTGTTGAAAATTTGACAAGTATGGATGAAGATATATTGAAAAAGTTAAAGAAGGACGAGGATGGATTGGCTACTTATGAATATATAGCTAACAACATCGGCAATTGCGACGACATAATGCCGCAATTGATAGCCAATATCATCAACGTAGACCGTAACGGTCAGTTCGCTGTCAGCACAGCCAGATATCTCAATGCTATAGATAAAGAGCGGTATGCCTCGGAAATCGATTCGCTCATCAAGGCGGCTATCGATAAAGACCGCGAACGCAACTATATTCCCGACCTGCTTGGTAGCATTTGGGGCGCCGATTACGCAGAACATGTCGACGAACTCAACGCCGACGACAATTTTAGAAGAATCTATAAACGTGTATATCCGGTTGGAATATGAAACGCTCGTTTATTGCACTTGTAGTAGCAACGATTGCTATCGTTGCTATGACGTCAGCACAAAAATCAGTTAAGCCAATGGAATTAGAAAAACGTACTATTGTTCGCCTCGAAACTACAAAAGGCAACATCGATATTGCATTATATAACGAAACTCCCGGTCATCGCGACAACTTCGTGAAAAACGTTGAAGCCGGCGCTTACGACGGTGTGATTTTTCATCGAGTGATAAGCTATTTTATGATACAAACCGGCGACCCTAAGTCGAAAGAGGCGGTGAAAGGGCAGATGTATGGCAGCTCGGATTTCGGCAGCGAGATTCCTGCTGAGTTCATCTATCCGAAATATTTCCACAAAAAAGGCGCCGTTGCTGCCGCTCGCGTGGGCGACCGTCAGAATCCGGAGAGAAAATCTTCCGGCTCGCAATTCTATATCGTGACCGGTAAGGTGTTCAACGACCAGGCGTTGACTCAATTGGAGCAGTCTAAGTCTAATCGCCGTAAAAACAATTATTTTGAAGGACTCGTCTCAAAGAATCGCGAGCAAATTATGCAACTTCGGAGAAATCGCGATACGCTTGCTCTTCAAGAACTTCAGCAGCAACTAATCCAACAAACCGAAGCTGCTGTTACCGGCAAAGAAGACCTCTTCACTCCCGAACAGCGTCAGGCTTACACAACCGTAGGCGGAACGCCGCATCTCGACGGCGAATACACCGTCTATGGCGAAGTGGTTAAAGGTTTGGACGTTGTCGACTCTATTCAGGTGGTTAAGACTGATGACAACGACCGTCCGTTGGAAGATGTTAAAGTCTTGAAAGCCGTTATTTTACAACGTGCAGATAAATGATAGAAATCGTAGAGCATAAGTTGTCGAACGGATTGAAGGTGGTTTTCAACCGCAATCGTTCGTCGCAGTTGGCTGTTGTCAATTTGGCTTATGCCGTAGGTGCGCGTAACGAACAGCCCGGCAAAACCGGTTTAGCTCATTTCCTTGAGCATCTGATGTTTACAGGCACTTGCGACGTGCCTTCTTACGATGAATTTTTGCAAAGTGCAGGCGGCGAAAGCAATGCTTGGACCAACAACGACTTGACGAATTACTATGACGTTTTGCCGGTGTGCAACTTGGAAGTGGCATTGGCTCTCGAGGCAGACCGTATGTGCGGCTTGCGGTTGGACGACAAGTCGTTTGAGTCGCAGAAAAGCGTTGTGGTCGAAGAGTTTAAACAGCGCTACTTGAATGTGCCTTATGGCGACCAAGAGCATTTGTTTCGCGATTTGGCATATAAAGTTCATCCATATCGTTGGCCTACAATCGGTCGAACCGTCGACGATGTTATGGCAATTACCAAAGACGATGTAAAATACTATTACGACAACTACTATGTGCCGTCGGGTGCTGTCTTGTCGATAGTGGCAGACGGTGATGCCGACAAGGTGCTGTCGATGGTTGAACGTCATTTCGGCGACATTGATAAATCGGGCACCGACAAGCTCCCGTATAGCCAAGAGCCCGAACAGCAGGATGCTCGTCGGTTAGTGGCGCGGCAAAACGTGCCTTATCGGCGAATCGTGAGGGCTTATCACATGGGCGACCGCCTATGTCGCGATTATGCGGAATGCGACATTTTGAGCGACGTGCTGTCGAACGGTCGTTCGTCGCGTTTGTATCGTAATGTGTTGGCTAAAGGCGATTTGGTGTCGGCTATCGATGCTTCTATTACCGCCGGTCACGATGCCGGAATTCTCAAGATTCAGGCTTCTTTGCTGCCGGGCGTCGATTTCGATAAGGTGGAAACTGCCATCGACGGCGAAATCGAACAAATGCTCGACGACATAACTATTGACGAAATTCAGAAATGCGTTAACAAGTATGAGTCGAATGCGCTGTTCAGCAATCTTACCATCGAAGAACGTGCGTCGAACATGGCGCAATGCTGCATACTCGGCGATGTCGATATGATAAATACCGAAATCGACAATTATCACGCCGTTACATGCCGCTCGTTCGTCGAGTCGGCGCGGAAACTGCTTCGACCCACAAATTGCTCGACGCTTTATTATGATATAATGTAGCGGGGCGACCAAACAAATCTCGCATTTAACATTTGTTACAAAATAGTCCCGAAATGCAAAATAATTCTAATTTTTTGGGAAAAACAATATTTTCAGTGTATATTTGATGCAAATTGTAAAAAGTCAGCAATAGTTGGCAAAACCTAAACATATTAGATTATGGAATCGTGTGAAAAGTCAGCACCTCTCGAACTCGAGAGCGATGGCAAAACCTTGGAATCTACAGAACAAACAGTTGTAGAGAACGTAGAACAGGCAGAAGCCCAAGCAAAAGAACCGGCAAAAACAGAGTATGCCGGCAAGAGTAAAGAAGAATTAGTTGCAGCCCTTGCAGCCTTGATAGAGAAGCCCGTCGACGAAATTCGTGACGAAGTAAATGCTATCAAGAATCAATTCTATGCGCTTCGTAAGGCTGAGCAAGAAGTGGAATTGGCGGAATTTGTCGAGAAGGGCAATGAGCCTGCCGCATTTGCTGCCAAGCCGGATGCCGAAGAAGATAAACTTAAAGATTTACTTAACGAATATAAAGAAAAAAAGGCGGCTCAACAGGCTGCCATCGAGGCAGAACGCGTTGCCAACCTTGAGCGCAAACGCGCTATCCTTGCCGAACTCTCCGAAATTGCAAAGGATGTCGACAATGTAAACAAATTCTATACGAAGTTCCAACAGCTTCAACAGACCTTCAAAGAAGTGGGCAACGTGCCTGCTGCCGACGACAAAGCGCTTTGGAAAGAATTCCAAGCCGTAACAGAGCAATTCTATGATTCTCTGAAGATTAACAAGCAACTTCGCGACCTTGACTTTAAGAAAAATCTTACTGCAAAAGAAAATCTTTGCAAAGAAGCGGAAGCACTTGCCGATGAAGGCGATGTAATCGTCGCTTTCAAAAAGTTGCAAGAACTTCACGACAAATGGCGCGAAATCGGCCCGGTGGTCAAAGAGCTTCGCGAAGACCTTTGGAAGCGCTTCAAAGAAGCATCTTCGGCGGTCAACAAGCGTCACCAGGCTTTCTTCGAAAATCGTAAAGAGAAAGAAAAAGAGAACGAAGTTGCCAAGACTGCAATATGCGAAGAAGCTGAAGCTATCGTTCTTGCCGAACTGACTACCTATGCAAAATGGAACGACGCTACAAAGCAAATTATCGATATGCAAGAGCGTTGGAAAACTCTCGGTTTTGCATCGAAAAAAGTCAACAACGAACTATTTGCTCGTTTTCGTAAAACGTGCGACGAATTCTTCGCTGCCAAAGCGGAATTTTTCAAGCGTATGAAAGACGAATCGGCTGAGAATCTCGCCAAGAAACATCGTCTTTGCGAACGTGCAGAGGCTCTTAAAGACAGCACCGATTGGAAGAAAACAGCCGACGAACTTACTGCCATTCAAAAAGAATGGAAAACAATCGGTCCGGTGCCGAAAAAGAGTGGCGACGCTGTGTGGAAACGTTTCATTGCAGCTTGCGACTACTTCTTTGAGAACAAAAACAAAAATACGACAAACGTTCATCAAGAAGAGCACGCCAATCTGAAAGCCAAAAAAGCTATTGTCGAGAAGATTAAGACAATCGACGAGTCGTTGAGCAAAGACGAAATAAAGACACTTCTCAAAACACTCGTTGCCGACTATCAGCAAATCGGGCACGTTCCTTACAAAGAAAAGGACAAAATCTACGAAGAATATCGTGCGGCGCTCAACGAGGCTTACGAGAAATTTGACATCAAAGAAACTCGTGCACGTTTCGAAAGTTTTGCCAATAGCGTAGAATCTATGTCGTCCGACAAAAACAAATTGTTTAAAGAGCGCGACCGATTAGTGAGAATCTACGAGGCTAAGAAGAACGAGTTGAAGACATACGAGAACAATCTCGGTTTCTTCAATGTGTCGTCGAAAGCCGGAGGCTCCGTGCTGAAAGAAATGGAACGCCGAATTGCCAAAGCGAAAGAAGACTTAATCTCGCTTGAAAAGAAAATCGACCTTATTGACGAAAAATTATAATTTTTGATAATTACCGTTTGGGCTACTTGCCGCGTGTGGTAGCCCAAACGGCTTAATTATATAGATGTGAACACGAAAGGGCGTTACGGATATTTGGTAAATATTCTAACAACCATAGCCGACTTTATACTACTAAATCTCGTCTACCTACTCGTTGTCAATACGGTAAACAACGTGGGCGATTTCAACGATAAAGTGATATGGTTGCTACTAAATATTTCTTACTGTCCGGCAATTTTTATGTTTCCGGATGTCCACAAAAAGAGAATTCTTTTTGCGGACAAGTTGATGATTATGTTGGTACAAACGTTTGCGGTGCATTGTTTGGTTATGCTCACGTTTACGAGCATTATCAGCTACGACGATGTGCCGATGCGCATTTATGTCTATTTTTATCTCATCTTCTACTTGTGCCTTGCAGTTTGGTGGATTACATCGCGAAAAATCATCAAACTTTTCCGACGCCGAGGTCGCAACTTCAAGCGTATCATCATCATCGGATGGAACGGCACTGCCAAGATGCTCTACGACGAGATTCTCTCTGACCCCGGTTACGGCTACAAGATTCTTGGCATTTTCGACAACGAAGAGCATGCCGATAGGGCAATGACGGGCAATCTGCAACAGATTGAAGACTTTGTCGTCGAAAAGAATATTGATGAAATCTATTGTGCACAGCCGTCGGAGGAAGAGCATGTCGGCGAGATAATCAAAATTGCCGACCGCCACGACGTGCAGTTCTTCTATGTGCCTCTGATTAGCGGTTTTATGACAACGTCGTTTAGCCTGACTTCGATGGGAAATCTTCCCATAATGGTCTATCGTCCGAACCCGTTGCAGTTTTGGCTATATCGTCTGATAAAGCGTATTTTCGACATCTGCTTTTCGTTGGTCGTGATTGCTCTGGTTTCCGTAACAGTGCTGATTCCGATTATCGTTGCCATCAAATTGTCGTCGCGAGGGCCGGTGCTCTTCAAGCAACGTCGCACGGGATATCGCGGTCGTGAATTTACTTGCTTGAAATTTCGCACGATGAAAGTGAACAGCCAAGCCGATACCGTGCAAGCCACCAAAGACGACCCGCGTAAGACTCGCGTTGGCGACTTCTTGCGTCGTACGAGCCTCGACGAACTTCCGCAATTCTTGAACGTGCTTTGGGGCGATATGTCGGTGGTCGGTCCGCGACCGCATATGGTGAGTCAAACGAATGAATACAAGAAACTCATCGACAAATACATGGTGCGCCACATCATTAAGCCCGGCATCACCGGACTCGCTCAGGTGAGTGGCTACCGCGGTCAAACCGAAGAGCTTTGGCAAATGCAGAAACGTGTCGAATACGACGTGATGTACATCGAAAATTGGTCGCTTTGGCTTGACATCAAGATTATTATTCGCACCGTTGTCAACGCTATAATCGGCGAGAAAAATGCGTTCTAACTATATCAACTGTTTTATATAACCTATAATATTTTAATACTCCGTATGAAAGCATTTCATCTATTGTGTGCCGTCGGGCTTGTCCTTGCCGGACTGATGTCGTGCCCGATAGCATCGGCACAAACCGCAGAAGAACCGTTGCGCTATGTCGACGCTCTGCAGTTTCGAATGATTAATAAGGGCTTTGCCGATACCGAAACACCGTTTCAGCGACTTCCCAAATGCTTGAAAGACAGCGCAAGCACCGACTTGTGGCAGCGCCAGAGTTGCTCGAGCGGCTTGGGCATACGTTTTGCTACCGATTCGAAAAGAGTGGGGGTGCGCTACACCTTGCTCTACAATACGCATATGTTCCATATGGCTGATACCGGATTGAAAGGTACGGATTTGTACATCCTCGACGAGAACAACCGCTGGGTCTATGTCAATACCAACCGACCGATTGCCGACGAAAATAAGAAATGCGACAAAGTGTTTGTCAGCAATCTCGACGGCAAGATGCATGAATATTTGATTTATTTGCCGCTCTATGATGGTGTTACCGATATGGAAATTTCCGTCGACTCGTCGGCAACGATTTGCTCGCCGCGCATCGACAATCCGCGAAAAGCGAAAAAAATCGTTATGTACGGCACAAGTATCTTGCAAGGCGGATGCTCGACGCGCACCGGTATGGTGGCAACTAATATGATTCAGCGCGACCTTAATTGCGAAGTGGTCAATCTCGGTTTCTCCGGCGAAGGCAAGATGAATCCGTTTATGGCACGCGCTCTGGCGAGCATCGAAGATGCCGACGTGTTTGTTGTCGACCCGGTGCCAAATTGCACGGAAATGATGTGCGACACTCTGACCTACAATTTCGTGCGCACGCTCAAGACGTTGCGCCCCGAAGTACCGGTAGTGATGGTCGAAGGTCCGATGTACAGTTATGCACGGTTCGACTCATTTTTTGCATCTTATCTGCCGAAAAAGAACGAAAAATTTCGCAAAAACTACGAGCGCCTGATAGCCGACGGCTACACCGACATCTACTACGTTACCGCCGATGGCTTGTCGGGCTACGACAACGAAGGCACGGTCGATGGTATTCACTTTACCGACGTCGGTTTCCGTCGCTATGCCGACAAACTTATCCCGGTCCTTCAGCCTCTTATTGATAGATAAGAACAGGCTTTGGAAACGTCATCTAACCGTCTTTCGCTGCAGTTTTGATTTTTCGAGCAAGTTGTGCAGGTGAGGGAGTACGTTTAAAGTCGGAAAACGGCATTCGGAAATCGCAGCCTGTCGCGTAGTTGCTGCAACCAAAAGCTGTTTTTCCTTTTATGATATGACCGTTACCGCATTTCGGACACGCGATTTGTTCATACGTTTCCACCGACGGTCGACGCTCTTTGCGCTTCTTGGGCTCTTCTTTCTTCGGCTTTTGTTCTGCTACAATAATCTTGTTGCCTGAATTGTCGTTGAGCACATCGAGGACAATTTGATTGATGAGTTGCTTGAGTTCGTCAATGAAGTCGGATGCGCTATAGTCGCCCGATTCGATTCGGCGCAGTTTGTTTTCCCACAAACCGGTAAGTTTAGCCGATTTGAGCAACTCAACTTGTATCGTATCGATGAGTGCGATGCCGGCAGGTGTTGCTTTTAGGTTTTTCTTATCTTTTGTAATGTATCGACGCTTGAAAAGCGTTTCGATTATAGCCGCGCGGGTTGACGGGCGTCCGATGCCATTCGCTTTCATAGCTTCGCGGAGCACTTCGTCGTCGACGAATTTGCCCGCCGTTTCCATAGCGCGAAGCAGCGTGCCTTCGGTGTAGTATTTTGGCGGCTGGGTCGTTTTCTTGACAAACGACGGCGTATGCGGACCTGATTCGCCTTCGGTGAATTGCGGCATAATGCAGTCGTCGGCGTCGGCGCCGGGCGTAGTTGGGTAAATAGACCGCCAGCCCGGATTGACGATTTTCTTGCCGGTTGCTTTGAAGTCGAAGTCGCCGACTTTTGCCATTACCTCGGTGCGGTCGAATTCGCAATCGGGATAGAACACTCCGATAAACCGTTTTGCAACCAAGTCGTACACTCGTTTTTCGTCGAGCGAAAGCGATGACGAAGGCGGCACGTTAGTGGGAATTATGGCATGGTGGTCGGTAACTTTCGAATTGTCGAACACTTTGCGACTTTTCGGCAATTTTGCAGCGAGTAGGGGCGCCGTTAAATTTGCATAGGGCGTCAATGCTTGCAAGATTCCCGGCACTTTGGGATATATATCCTCGCTCAGATAAGTGGTGTCGACGCGTGGATATGTGGTAAATTTCTTTTCGTAGAGCGACTGAATGAGCTTCAGTGTGGTGTCGGCTGAAAAGCTGTATTTTTTGTTGCATTCCACCTGTAGCGAGGTTAGGTCGAACAGTCGCGGTGCTGATTCTTTTCCGCGTTTTGTCTGTACGGACGTAATGGTCAGCGGCAGCGATTTGATTTGTTCAACAATTTGGCTAGCCTCGTCTTCGCTATGGTAACGTCCGGCGGTCGACGAAAAGGGCACTTCGCGGTAGTCGGTTTTGATTTCCCAGAAGTCTTCCGGCTGAAAGTTGTCGATTTCTTTCTGGCGTTCGACGATTAGAGCGAGCGTGGGTGTCTGCACACGTCCAATCGACAGTACGCCGTTGCCTCCGGAATATTTGATGGTGAACAGTCGCGTTGCGTTCATACCGAGAATCCAATCGCCGATAGCTCGAGAAAGTCCGGCATGATAAAGGCGGTCGAAGTCGGACTGCGGGCGCAGTTGCTTGAAGCCTTCGCGGATACTTTCGTCGGTAAGCGACGAAATCCAAAGTCGGTTGACGGGCTTACTGCACATGGCTTTTTGCATCACCCAGCGCTGAATCAGTTCTCCTTCTTGCCCGGCATCGCCGCAGTTTATCACCTGGTCGGCTTCGCCGATGAGTTGCTCAATGACGTGAAATTGGCGTTCGATGCCTTTGTCGTCGATGAGTTTGATGCCGAACCGCGGCGGAATCATGGGCAGAGCGCTCAGACTCCACGGCTTCCATCGGTCGGTGTAGTCGTGGGGCTCTTTGAGCGTGCATAGGTGTCCGTAAGTCCAGGTTACTTTATATCCGTTGCCTTCGAAGAAGCCTTCACGGCGCACATTAGCGCCGAGTATAGCTGCGATATCTTTGGCAACACTCGGTTTCTCGGTAATGCAAACAATCATCGGGCTTCTACGCTGTTTTTATATTCATTCCAAAGGGCGTCCATCTCGGCGAGTGTGAGTTGGTCGACGGTTTTGCCTTGCTCTTTGGCTTTTCTTTCGATATAGTTAAATCGGTCGATGAATTTGCGGTTAGTATGTTCGAGCGCGTTTTCGACATTCACTTTGTAAAGACGAGCGGCATTGATGATGCTGAAAAGCAAGTCGCCGAATTCGTTCTCGCATCGCTTTGTGTCGTCGCTGCGCAACTCTGCTTCAACTTCGCCGATTTCTTCTTTAACTTTTTCCCAAACGTCTTCGCGCTGCTGCCAATCGAATCCGACATGCGCTGCTTTCTCTTGGATGCGTTCGGCTTTGATGAGTGCCGGAAGGGCTTCGGGAACGCCCGACAATACGGTTTTATTGCCGTTTTTTTCTTTAAGTTTCAGCTGTTCCCAATTGTCTTCAACTTCGTCCGACCCTTTGACGCGAACTTCGCCGAAAACGTGAGGATGACGGAAGATGAGTTTTTGGCAGAGCGCATCGCACACGTCGGCTATGTCGAATTGTCCTTTCTCGTCAGCAATTTTTGAGTAGAACACAATGTGGAGCAACACGTCGCCGAGCTCTTTCTTGATTTCGTCTGTTTCCGACTTAATCAAGGCATTGCTAAGTTCGTATACTTCTTCTATAGTGTTGCAACGAAGACTTTCGTTGGTCTGCTTTCTGTCCCAGGGGCATTTTTCGCGAAGGCAATCGAG
>JBJEDP010000029.1:0-2089 GCA_051872175.1 Candidatus Limisoma sp. | reverse complement strand
AGAGCATCTGACTACGGATCAGAAGGTTACAGGTTTGAATCCTGTCGGGGTCACATTTAAGGAGGATGCTTTCGGCTCGCCGAAGCATCTTCCTTTCCTTTTTTACTCTTATTCTTGCATTCTTTTTGAAAATCGATTATTTTTGTGTTTATTTACTATTTTTGTGAACTGCATTATTTATAAACACAATCATTTAATACAATGAAAAAGCTTTTATTATTGTTGTTTTTTTTAACTACTTTGAATTCTTTTGCATGGGTCTATAGGGGAAAAGGTACAGCGGAGAATCCCTATAAGGTCCAAACTGTGGAAGATTTAATTCACGTATCCGATTACGCCAATCAGACGGATGTGCATTTCCGCATGACCAACGACATTGCTATTTACGGCATCGAATGGACACCTATCAGTGCCTTTAAGGGCGTGTTCGACGGCGACGGACATACAGTAGCCGGGCTTTATATCAGCACCGGCTATGACGGAGGAGGTCTGTTTGCCCGATTGAATTATCCCGGCGAAATCCGAAATTTGACTGTCGACCAAGCTGTCATTGCTGCCGGGACGTGGTCGGGTATACTCGTGTCGACCAACGGTAACTGGCAAGAACATGGCGGAACGATTACCAATTGCCATGTAAAGAACACGTTTATCTCAGCCAAAGGATGCACGGGCGGTATTGCGGGAGTGTCGTCGGGCGAAATCCTCGATTGCTCGGCAACCAATTGTGTTATCAAAGGCTACGACCACGTCGGCGGTATTGTCGGTCACCAAGAGGTCGGTCCGAGTTATGTGGCTGATTGCGTTTTTATTGGAAATATTAATGGTACGGGCAACGGCGTTGGCGGCATTATCGGCTATTCCAATACGAAAAAGCCTGACGGAATAAAAGCCGATGTCTACAATTGTGCATCATACGGCTCTGTAGTCAGTTCGACGGCGAACGTGGGCGGCATCGTCGGCGAAATGACGAAGACCTCGACAACTATAGTTGACTGCTATTGCGACTGCTTGATAAACGGTACGAACGTCGGCGGCATTCTTGGTGGCACACAAAACGCCACGGTGACCAATTGCGTGTTCAAAGGCAGTTATGTCTCAGGTGCAACTGTGTCGGGGCAGGTCGTCAACGGCGTGTTGACCAACCAAACGGAAACTCCGGTCATAACCGAGGCTAACAACAAAAACGTAAAAGTAACTTGCTCCGAACCTACCGAAAACCTATACATTCACACGTCTTATCAAGGCGAGCAACGCATCCAATTTTTCAAAGACGGCAACGATTGGACGGCGCGTTGGGTGGCAAATCCCGTTGGCAATAATGTCTATGTTATAGTTAAGGCAAAAGGCAAAATGCCTTCGGAGCGAGTTTCTACAGCGATGGCAATAGTCAGCCGCCCGGAAACGTGGACCTACTCGACAGCGAACGTCAACGGCGAAAACTATTCCGATAGCAAGGTCGTAACTCATGCGGTTCCGTCGGGCTATGCTTACAACGGTGACGCAACGCGCAAATTTAATGTAGCCGTCAACGGGCACTATGCGCCGACCTATTCGGATGTGAACTTCTGGAACAGTGCGGTAAACTTCACGATGTTTGAATTCGAAGACGGCGAAGAAGTGTGTATAGATGTTGTTCGAGACCAGGGGTTTACGACGTTTAGAATTCTTCCGCACGATTTGGATATCTACGATGTGGTCCGCGAAGGTAATTGCATAAGTTTTAAGACACGCAAGGCTGACCAAAAGATGACGATTGTCTACGACGAAGACTATCACGGCGGCTTTATCCATATGTTCCCAAGCAGCATCGACCATAGCGACCCGAAACTTGCCGCAAGCGGTTATGTCTACGACGAGGCTACGAAAACTCACTATTTCGCACCCGGATATCATAATTTATATAGTAGTTATGACAACGGTATGCTTGCAATTTCTGGCGATACAAAAGTTTATGTGGCATCGGGTGCCGTGCTCAACGGTATACTTCGTGTGAGCGGCGGTGGCGGTGCCAAGATTTCCGGTAGGGGACTCGTGGCTACCAACCAACAAAACATTCTTTTGAGCGTGGATTGGTCGGGTGGTCCGATTG
>JBJEDP010000028.1:0-2106 GCA_051872175.1 Candidatus Limisoma sp. | reverse complement strand
TAGCGAGCTATGTGACTGCGGCGAAAAGCGAAAATCGCCCAAAATATGCGACAGGACAGCACATTTTTTGTTGAAAATTGTTATTCTTGAAAAATTGAATTGCAATGAAGAAAAATTTGCTAACATCTGCTCGGAGAAAATGGCTCAAAAGTAAATCTATTATTTTTGCAAGGAAATAATTACCTTTGTGCGGACATTCATTGGCATCTTCGTCCGTGCTTAACGGTTATGTGGCCCGCCACACGCCCTTTTAAGCACGAACAAATCTGCTCAATGACTGCCCGCCGCTGCTTTAATATTTATTTTAAAACAGACTCTGATTTAGCAGTCAAAAAGCACTCAAAAAGCAAATGGACAATACAACAATTCTCTGGCAACAGGCTCTACAGGCTTGCGCGCGACCCGAAAAAGCCGCCGTTCTGCAGCGATTTTTCAAGACCGGTCCGGGCGAATACGGCGAAGGCGACCGCTTTATCGGCGTTATGGTTCCCGACTCGCGTCGCGTTGCCAAATCGTTCGCCTCGGCGGCGCTCCACGTCTTCGCCGAAATGCTCGCTTCCGAGGTCCACGAACACCGCCTGTCGGCTCTCCTCGCACTCGTCGAACGCTATCGCCGTGCCGACATCGCCTCGCGCGCCGACATCTGTCGTTTCTACCTCGACCACACCGACCGCATCAACAACTGGGACTTGGTCGATCTCTCGGCTCCAAAAATCGTCGGCGCCGAAGCGCTCCGCAATGATTCTATCGACACTCTGCGCCGCCTCGCCGCCTCGTCGCTTATGTGGGAGCAGCGCATTGCGGTGGTCTCGACGCTCACGCTCATCCGAGCCGACCGACTCTCGCAAGCGCTCGACATCATAGTCACGCTTTTCGACCACAAGCACGACCTCATGCGTAAAGCCAACGGCTGGATGCTTCGCGAAGTGGGAAAGCGCAACCGCGACGCGCTTACCGACGTGCTCGACCGCTACGCCACGTCGCTGCCGCGTACCACTCTCCGATACGCCATCGAGCGTCTCGACCCCGACTCCCGCAAACACTACATGTCGTTGAAACTTAACAATAAACTTGACTTTTAGTTCAAAATATTGTATTTTTGCATTCTTAATGATAATTCTATTATATAATGAGTACTATTAACCAAATCCAGGACGAAATAATCGATGAGTTCTGCGGCTTGACCGATTGGATGGACAAGTACGCGCTTATCATCGACATGGGCAACAGTCTGCCGCCTATCGACGAGCAGCTCAAAACGCCCGAAAACATCATCGAAGGCTGCCAAAGTCGAGTCTGGGTTGCTGCCGACTACGTCGACGGCCGTATCAATTTTACCGCCGACAGCGACGCCATTATCGTCAAAGGCATCATCTCGATGCTTCTGCGCGTCCTCTCCGGGCAGACCCCGTCCGACATCCTCGACGCCGAACTCTATTTTATCGACGAAATCGGGCTTCGCGAACACCTTTCACCGACCCGTAGCAACGGTTTGCTCGCCATGGTGAAGCAAATCAAAATGTATGCGCTGGCTTATAAAACTAAAGAAAACGAACGAAAATGAAGCAATTAGACCACCAAAAACAAATTAGAATCTACGGCATTTCGACTGTGCTCTTCGCAACGGTAACCGTTGTCGTCTACCTCCTCATGCCACTCTTCTCGCTACCCGTGTCCGAACTCGAATGCGGCTACGATTGGATTGTATATATGTTCCAAACGGGAATTACGGCGAACATCATTTCGTTCCTCCTCCCCGTCATCGGGCTCGTCGGCGTCCTCGCTACGGCGTTTACGCGCAGCCGCGGTCCTCACTTGCTCTGCGTGGCTTTCGCTATGCTCCCTGCGCTGTTTTTCATCTATATGATTTCGCTCGTAAAGGCTAACTTCGCAAACGTTTTCATGGGCGACGCCCCGGCTTTCGACCCTATCGGCTCCGGCGCTTGGATTGCTTTGGTGACATCCTGCTTTGCCCTCATTTTCGCTATCTTGATTGCCTACAAAGAGTGGCGTTGGCAGAAGGATATCGAAAAATAATTATCCTCTGTAATTTATTTAACCCTTTTAAAATAAACCTGTTATGATTGATTTTTGCAAAACCCTCTG
>JBJEDP010000027.1:0-10061 GCA_051872175.1 Candidatus Limisoma sp. | reverse complement strand
ATCCGACCGACGGATATGTAAACAATCAACGTAGCAACTATCCGTTCGGCGAATGTGCCAACGGAGAGAGAGTGCCGTCGAAAAACGGCGTGGTTGCGTTGGGTAAACTCGGTACGTCGACCTTCCCCGGCTACTCCGGAACAGTTTGGGAACCCGACGACGAATATAAGGGCGACTTCGCGCGTACTTATTTCTATATGGCTGCGTGCTACAATGACAAAATTGCATCGTGGAGCTGCGATATGCTTGCCGACAACTCTTACCCGGCATACACCACTTGGGCAATCAATATGCTTCTGAAATGGCATGCGCAAGACCCCGTGAGTGAAAAAGAGACCAAGCGTAACGATGCTGTCTACTCTTTGCAGAAAAACCGTAACCCGTTTATCGACTATCCCGAACTCGTCGACTACATCTGGGGCGACAAGACGTCGATAGGATGGACACCCGGTGGCGTCGTTTCGCCGAAATTGATTTATCCCGCCGATGGCGCTACGTTGGATATGGGCGTTACGCTCGTAAGCACTCCGCTCAACTATACGGTGACCGTAAAAGGTACAAATCTCGGCGAAGACCTCACCGTTACGCTTACAGGCGCTGGAATGTCGACCACAACGACTACGGTTACCGCAGCTGACGCAAATTCAGCCGACGGTGCGAGCGTGGTTGTGACATTTACGTCGGCAACCGAAGCGTCGGCAACCGGAACGATTACGGTGTCGAGCAGCGAAGTGTCGGCAACGGCTACGCTTAAGGCTCAAGCCATTTCGTCGGTTCCCGCTTTGGCAGCAACCAACGTTACGTTCGACTCGTTTAACGCCAACTGGCAAGATATTTTGGCTGACGGTTCGACCTATCAACTCTATGTCTACGACTCGGCAATGCAGACCCTCGCCGGCTATCCGGTAGACGTTGCCGCTTCGTTGCAAACATATAAGGTAACCGACCTGAACGCAAACACCAAATACTTCTACAACCTGAAGAAAGGCTCGAGCACGTCGAACACCATCGAAGTGACTACAGCCGACTATCCGCGCTCAATCAGCGCTTCCTACGACGGCGAACTCTTCTTCAAGGTGCGTCCCGATACCGATGCTGAGCCTATCGCAGTCGACATCGTTACCGAATATATCGACGAAGACGTGACCGTTACCATTACTTCGCCGTTCCAAATCAGTACCGACAAGGCAAACTGGCAGACATCGTTGACAGTCGACAAGACCGGCGAACGCATCTACGTGAGAATCCCGGCAAGTCCGTTAGGCGAATACACCGGCACACTCAGCGGCTCGACGCCGACAGTTGCGGGCTTCGACGCAGACGTTACGGCATCGGTATGCGACATAGCATCGTTCTTCGAAGATTTCGAGCAACCGAACACCGGATTGTCGAGCTACAATGCTTCGGGCAACGAATATCAAGGTTCGGCATGCAAGTGGTGGGTTAAAGGCGCAAGCATCTTCCCGGGCGACAGCAACGACCGCAAAAACGGTGAACAATCAATTCGCTCTTACTTCGGCAAAGTGGCGTCGGGCAATCCTTCGCTGTTGGAAATGCGCGAAGACAAGGTCGGCGGCATCGGCTCCGTGACCTTTAAGGCAGGTCTCTACGGCAGCGACGTCGCTTCGGAACTTACGCTCTATACGTCGACCGACGGCGGCGCTACTTGGACCAAGGCGAAAGATTTCACCATCTCCGATACCTACTTGGCTGAGTATGTCGCTTCGTTAAGCATTAAGGGCAATGCTCGCATCAAGTTCGAACATACATCGGGCAAGCGTTGCAATATCGACGACGTGACGATTTCCGACTATGCAACTCCTTCGGGCGCTGTCGACCAAACGCTTGGCGAACACTGGGACGCTTTTGCTCGCAACGGCAAAATCGTTGTCGAGCTGAATCGTCCGGTGACAGTTACCATCTATACGCTCGATGCACGTAAGGTGTTCGAGAAAACGTTGACGAGCGGTAAGGAAATCGCAATGCCGCGCGGTGTCTACATCGTGGTTTGCGGCGACGACAACCGAAAAGTGATTGTAAAATAAAATAACTGAACAATAGAAGTGGGAGCAAACGTGTTCCCACTTCTGTTCTAATGATATGGCAAAAAAACGAAATCCGAGTTTCGAAATCTTGCGAGTGCTCGCCATGTTTCTCATCGTGGTGTGGCACTTTATGATACACGGCATCGGGCATAAGCAAGTCGGCTTGACCGAGACGCCTGCGGGGTTGTTCAACTTTTGTGCGATGGAGTATATCGGTTGCTTGGCAAAGGTGTCGACCAACTGCTACATACTCATCACCGGCTATTTTATGATAAATTCGGTGCATCGTTGGCGCAAACTCGCAAAAGTGTGGTTGCCCGTGTTTTTCTATTCGTTTTTTATCTGCCTTATTCTCCTTCTGTGCGGAAAAATCACCGGTTGGGAAAAATTGTGGCATTCGGCGCTGCCGTTGTGGTTCGACCAATATTGGTTTGCTACCAAATATGTTGCGCTGTTTGCGTTGGCGCCCTTCTTGAGCGTTGTGGCAAAAGGCATCAGCCGCAGCCGCTATCTCTGCTTGTTGGGCATTCTGCTGGTGATTAACCTCGACTTCCTGCTCGGCAAGACTTTCAGCTCGAACAATTCGCTGCTGTGGTTCATTTTCCTCTTCTTTATGGGCGGTTACATTCGTCTGCACGGCAATTTCTCCGGACGCAACCATTACGGCAAACTCTATTTCGCTATGGCGGCGGTTATCGCCGTTACGACGTTGGCGACTACCTTTGCGCACTATAAAGTGTGGTTTGCGCCGATTACCGTACACTATCACAACAACAACGGAGTTGCCTTTCTCAGCGCGCTCTTCCTCTTCCTTTGGACCGCCAAACTTAAGGTGGGTGAAAACGCTTTTGCGCGGGCGATGATGCGCATAGCGCCATTGACGTTCGGCGTCTATCTGATTCACGACAACGAGTACATACGCCGGATTATTTGGAACGAGCTATTCGATGCCAAGGCGCACGTCATGGGGTGGGAGTTCGTGCCTTATCTGATTGGCGTCGTGTTGGCAATCTATGCCGTGTGTACGCTCATCGACTATGGTCGCGAGCGCCTGTTTGCCCTGCTACGCGTCAACGACCGCATCGACCTGATTGCCGATAAGGTTAACAGCATTGATTTCAGACACATTATCAAAAAATAAACGATTATGATTACCAACGAAAGAGACGTACGTCATCAACTTGTCATAGAGGCGGCGCATCGCATGATGACCGCCGCACGCACTGCACCGAAAGCCAAGGGCTGCGACATTCTTGAGATTGCACTCGTCGACAGTCGCGACGACCTACAAGCCATTGCCGACCAACTGCATCGCGAACACGCATCGAGCGGTATGCAATTTCTGCTGCGCGACGCCGACAACATCCTCCAAGGCGAGGCGCTGCTGCTCATCGGCACACGTCGTCAGCCGCAAGGCTTGAACTGCGGCTACTGCGGCAAGCCGACCTGTGCACAAAATCCGGCACCGGCGCCTTGCGCATTCAACAGCATCGACGTGGGTATCGCTGTCGGCTCGGCATGCGCTATGGCTGCTGATATGAGAGTGGATACGCGCGTAATGTTCTCGGCGGGACATGCTGCGCAAGCGTTGGGATTGTTGCCCGACTGCAATCAGACACTGGCGATTGCCATTGCCGGTGCGTCGAAAAATCCGTTCTTCGACCGCAAGCCGAAAGAGCCGCAAAAGTAAGCGCTAAGGAGCACACTCTTAGCCGAAAAGTTTGGCTAAGTCGTCCTTCGAAATGCTATGAATAATCGTTTTGCCGTCGGGCGTATAGCGTTGCTCGGCGCAAGCAAACAGTTTGCTCGTGATGTCGGTCATTTCAGCCTGCGAGAGGCGTTGACCCGACGAAACGGCGGCTGCTCGTGCCGACGAGAGGCAGATGATTTCGCGAATGCGTGTGCCGACGTCTTTGCCGCCGGTTTCAACGCTGTCGACCACGCTGTGGATAAATTCTTTGATGTTCATCCCTTTCAGCGCCGCCGGAATGCTGTTGACGGTCCACGACCCTGAGCCGAGGAACGACACGTCGAAGCCGCATTCTTCCAGTTGTGGCTGTAGTTCGTTGAAGATTACCGTTTGCGCCGGAGTGAGTTCGACGATGTCGGGGAAGAGCACTCGCTGCGACTCGCTGTTGCCGGTCTGTTCAGCCATCAGGCGGTCGAAGAGTATGTGAATGTGAGCGCGGTGCTGGTCGATGACGAGCAAGCCTAATTGATGCGGCGTGACGATATATTTGTCGGCAAATTGAAAGCACGGCATAGTCGGTTGGTCGGCTTCGTCGTTGAACAAGCTGCTCGTTATCGTTTCGGTCGGCAACGGACGTCCTTCGATGGTCTGTACTGCGGCATCGGTGCGTTTGCTTTCAAAGCTTGAGTAGAGTTCGTCCCAATTTTGCAGCGACGCGTCGTCGGCGCCGAAGCGCGACTTTGTGTAGCCCGCCGATTCCTGTCGGTAAGTGGTGCGCGGCTGTTGCGTTGCGCCGGGATGGCTGTCGGAGTTGAACGGGTTGAAGTCTGGGTTGATGTCGATTGGCGGCGGCACGTTGCCGGTGTGGTTGCTAAGTGCGTCGGCATCGTCGATTTGGAACATGCCTTCGGTGTCGAAGTCAATCGACGGCACGGCGCTGAATTTGCCCAACGCTTCTTTGACGGCGGCGAAAAGTATTTGCCAAATCGCTTGTTCGTTTTCGAACTTTATCTCGTTTTTTGTCGGATGAATATTGATGTCGATAGTCGACGGGTCGACCGCGAAGTTGACGAAATAGTTAGGCTGCGAGTCGGCGGGGATGAGTTGGTCGTAGCAGTTTAGAATCGCTTTGTGGAAGTAGGGATGCTTCATGTGTCGGCCGTTGACGAAGAAATACTGCAAAGCGCCGCGACGGCGAGCGTTTTCCGGACGTCCGACGAACCCTGAAATCGTAACGATTGAGGTGCTTGTCTCGATAGTGATGAGTTGTTGCTCGATAGAGCGCGAGAAGAGCGCTGCAATGCGTTTCTTCAGCGAATCGCCTGGCATGAGTTTGTACATCACGTTGTCGTCGTTGGTGAGCGAAAATTCGGTGGTGTGGTTAACCAGGGCGAGGCGCTCGAATTCGCGGACGATGTTGCTCAGTTCCACTTGTTTGCTTTTGAGGAACTTACGGCGAGCCGGCACGTTGAAGAAAATGTTTTTAATCATGAAGTTGCTGCCTTCGGCGCAGAGGTCAGCCTCTTGAGTTTCGCAGCGAGAAGCGCTGATGCAGAGGCGTGTACCTATTTCGGCGCCGCGACGTCGTGTGCGCAGTTCCACTTGAGCGATTGCGGCAATCGAGGCAAGTGCTTCGCCGCGGAAGCCCATGGTGTGGAGCGCAAAGAGGTCGTCTGCCGACTGGATTTTCGAGGTCGAATGGCGCTCGAAGGCGAGTCGTGCGTCGGTGTCGGACATTCCCGAACCGTTGTCGATAACCTGGATAAGAGCGCGGCCGCCGTCTTTCAAGATTATTTGTATGGAAGTGGCACCCGCGTCGATTGCGTTCTCGACGAGTTCTTTGATTACCGAAGCGGGGCGTTGGATAACCTCGCCGGCTGCTATTTGGTTTGCCACGGAGTCGGGCAGTAGTCTGATGATGTCTGGCATAGTTAGTTGTCTCCTTCTTCGCGGATACGACGTGCCGGGGCTATCGTTTCCGGCGAATTTATGTATTCGTCCATAGCCTTGGGCGTGTCGAAGATGTCGTATTTGTCTTTCGGCCGAATATCGTCGTGCCATTGGAATCCTTTGAGGTAGTACTGCGACTTTTTCGACAGATAGATTGGCGTAACTTTCCCGGTGACGTCGGGCCAAAGCCGCAGTCGGTCCATCTTTTGCTCTTTGAGGTCGACGGTCAGGAAACTGCCTTCGGCGTTGACGAGTTTGTTGTAGGTCGAGTCGTTTTCCATCGGCAAGAGAATGGCTTGCACGTTGCCGCTCACTTCCAGACGGCGCATCTCTTGGTTTTCGAAGTAGGCGGTCATTTCTTTGCCGTAGAGTTGGTTGTAGAAATCGTCGGCGACGTGTTCGGCGAGCATTCCGTATTCAGGTAGGTAAGCCACGTCGACGGTGCTGTCGTTGAAGTGCACTTGAATGACGTTGCCCGACACTTGCTTTTCTTCGTTCCAGAGAATCGGGTGGCGGTGCATCCAAAGTGTCGAGTCGCGCTCGACGAATGTCATCGAGTCGCAGAGGCCTTGCACGTCGACGCGATAGAAGCGCACTTTCGGGTGGGCGCACATGATGCGCGACGAGTCTTCGAGCAGGTATGAGCGAATGGTGTCGCCGTGGAGGAAGAGCGTATCTTTCTTGGAATATTCCATTGCCAGGGCGCGTTTGGTGGCGAACGTGCTACCGGTCACTTCGTTGTAGTAGCCGTAGCCGCCGCTGATGGTGCTGCATTTCGCCGAGTCGACGAGCACCATGTTGCCAAACACTTCGCCGAATCCGGTTGCGCGGTTGTAGAAGATGGTGTCGCCGGTGAGTTTCTGATTGTCTTTGCTGACGACGATTGAGCGGTTGTAGAGCACGGCGCGGTCGGCTTGGGTGTCGTACCAGCCTTTGTCGGTATAGACCACGCTACTATCCGACACGATTGTGGTATAGCCGACGATGTCGGCAACGTGGGTATCGGTGTTATAGAAGAGCGTGTCGGTGCGGAGCACGAATTTCTCGTTGGTCATCTCCACGTCGAAAAGAAATTCGGTGTCCTTCGTGTCGGGCGCGTATTGTCCGTAGACCGACGTGAGTTCGTTCTTGTCGTCGACGATTTTGCCTCCTTCGAAGTAGTAGCCGATGTTGGCGAGCATGTCGTAGTCGAGGCTGTCGGTGAAGAGCGTCACGTTGCGGTTTTCCATTCTGACGTTGTCGCGCAGGCGTGCCAGGTCTTGCTGACCGTCGTAGTAGAGCCGGTCGGCGTAGACAAACAGCGTGTCGCCTTGCTCCATCTTGACGTTGCCGAATGCCCAGAGCGAGTTGCGTTGGTCGAAATAGTATGCGCTGTCGCAGAACATAAACATATCGCCTTTGCGGAATTTGACGTTGCCGCTAAGCGTCTGATATTCAGTGCTGACGTTCGGGTCCATGTAGAGCCGGTCGCAGTATTCGAGGAACACGCGACCTTTCTTGTAGCGGTCGGCGCTCGGGATGGTCGGCTTTATCTTGCTCTGCTTGGGCTGCGACTTTTTGTCGGTCTTCGTGCCGGGCTTGTTCGACTTTGCGTCGGCTTTTTTGTCGGCTTTTTTGTCGGCGGCAGCCGATTTTTTCTGCTCGGTCAAGGTCTTTTGCTTGTGCTCGACCTTGGCTTGAGCCCACATGGCGTCGCCGACGATGATGTTAATCATAAAAATTGCCAAAAGGCATAAAGCTCCGTTAAGAACCTTATGCCCTCCTGTATTTTTAGGATTGCGTTTGCTCATAATCGTTATTTTATCCAGCCTTTGTGTTCGAATTCGCAGTTACGCCAGCCTTCTTCGATGTAGGTGTAGGTGTCGTTGATTTTCTTGGCGAGCCAGTCGCGCAAGATTTTGTCTTTCGCCGACGCTTCATACATTTTCTTAATCACTTCGTAGTCGTCGCGGAGGTTTGCCTTATGGCCTTCGATGCGGTTGCGGAGCTTTACGATTGCCACGATTTCGCGGTTTGTCGACGGGTCAATCATCATAAAAGCGTTGGAGATTTCGCCGGGTTGGAGTTTGTCGACTTCTTTGGCAATCTCTTGCGGAAGTTGCGACATTTCGAACTTCGGTGTAAGAGTTCTCGGGTTAATCATCAGACCTTGGTTGTTGCGGGTGTCCTTGTCTTGCGACACGTAGGGCGCGGCGTCTTCGAAGGTGAATTTCTTGTCGAGGATGTCGGCGCGGAGCGAGTCGAGACGCATAATTCCGTCGGTCAACTCTTTGTCGCTGATGCGCGGTTTGAGCAGGATATGGCGCGTGTTGATTTTGTCGCCGCGTTTCTCAATAAGTTGGATGATGTGATATCCGGCTTCGGTTTCTACGATTTTTGACGCCTTTTTCGGGTCGGTGAGGTTGAACGCCACCGATGCGTATTCTTGAAGGAGTTCGGTGCGACCTTTAAAGCCGATTTCGCCGCCGCGGGCTGCCGAGCCGTCTTGCGAGTAGAGAATGGCGAGCGTCGAAAATTCGGTTTCGCCGGTGTTGACGCGGCGCGCATAGTCGCGCAGACGCGACTTCACCTCGTCGATTTCCTGCTGCGGGATGGTCGGCTTGATGCTGATGACTTGCACTTCGACTTGCATGGGAATGAAAGGCACGCTGTCTTTCTCCAGATTGTCGAAATATTTGCGCACGTCGGCGGGTGTGGCTTTGACGTCTTTGGTCAGCTCCTGTTGTACGCGTTGGATGGTGTACTGATTTTTCATCAACTCGGTGAGCTGCTCGCGCATTTCGGGAATCGATTTGCGGAAATATTCTTCGACTTTTTCTTTCGAGCCGAGGTTTTCGATAAACAGGTTGATGCGCGCATTAACGTCGGGCAACACTTGCGACTCTTCGACCTCGACCGTGTCGATAACGGCTTGGTGAAGGTAAAGTTTTTCGATAGCCAAACGTTCGGGAATGACGCAATACGGATTGCCTTCGATGTTAGTGCCTTCGTATTGAGCTTGAGCGTATTGTTCTTCGATTTGCGACTTGTAGATAGGCTCGTCGCCGACCACCCATGCCACCTCTTCGGCGATGTTGTTTTGGGCGATGCAGTATATGCCTGCGCAGGCGAGTGCCACTAATGTTAAATATTTCGATTTCATTCGATTTTGTTGTTTCTTCGCTGATGTTGAAAAAGTTCTACAAAGGTGCGCAATTTTTCCCGTTTATACAAGAGGAATCGACACGAATGGCTTATTCTTTAGATAGTTTATGATTTTTTGCGATGCCAAGCAGGTCAAGAGGATACTCGTTTTACGTTATATTAACATGAAAATAACAAAGTTCGCAATGCCGGGTACTCCTGTCGTATCTTCGACACGGCTGTGCTACCAAGTCGCTCCGATTCTCTCACAAAATAAACACTCAATTTCTTATTAATCGACATAATTAAGGGCGTTCCCGGTAAATCGGAACGCCCTTTCGCTCTTTTTTAATTTGCGATGAATCCGCCTAAATTGAGTTGCAACGCGTTGTTGCTGCTATAGACTCTTGCAAATTGTTTGATAAATTCAATTGTAGTTCGACGGGGACTGCTTTTGACGGTCGTTTCCTCCGCCTTCATAATCGGAGTATTGGTTTTATCCATAGGCAACTTCTTTTGTTTGTTCGTTTGTTATTAAAACGCACAAACGTGAAGTTTATTGTATTAGCCCGGGATAAAATTTTCTCCGAAAATTACATCGTGAGGACGATGTGGTTTTCTTCGGCGATTTTGCGAAGATTCATCAGCGCGTAGCGCATTCTGCCGAGAGCGGTATTGATGCTCACGCCGGTAGCTTCGGCGATTTCTTTGAAGCTCATGTTGAGATAATATCTCATCTCGAGCACTTGTTTCTGCACGTCGGGCAGCGACATAACGAGTTGCTTGACGTCGCAAAGAATCTGCTCGTGGACGATGTTGTCTTCGATAGTAGCCTCGCTAAGGTCTTTGCGGTTGAGGATGTTCAGGTCTTCGTTGTCGCACGAGAGTTGCGTGACAGCGCCGGCTTGGCGGAAGTGGTCAATGGCAAGGTTGTGGGCGATGCGCGTCAGCCAGCAGTTGAATTTGCCGGTTTCGGTGTATCGACCATCCTTGATTGTGACGATAGCTTTGACAAAAGTCTCTTGAAATAAGTCGTTTGCCAAGTCGCGGTCTTTCACAATGTTTTGTATGTAAGAATAGATGCGGTTTTGATGCCTTTCGAGCAGAACGTCGAAGGCGTCATTATTGCCGTCAGCATACAGTCGCACCAAAATGTCGTCTGTAAAAACTTTTAAATCTTCCATTAAAAAACTATTTATGATAGTGTAATGTAGATTCGATAGGCAATAATTTTTAGAGTTATACGTTTAAAT
>JBJEDP010000026.1:0-2118 GCA_051872175.1 Candidatus Limisoma sp. | reverse complement strand
AACTTCGTAAGCACGAAATTCGGGGGAACCGTTTTGTCAATCAGACAGGGTTGTAATTAGTCGGAAACCGCAACAACAACACCCGAACCAACGGTACGGCCGCCTTCACGGATAGCGAAACGAAGACCCTCTTCGATAGCGATGGGGGTGATCAATTCAACATCCATTTCGACGTTGTCGCCGGGCATGCACATCTCGGTGCCTTCGGGAAGGGAGATGATGCCGGTAACGTCGGTGGTTCTGAAATAGAACTGCGGACGATAGTTGTTGAAGAACGGAGTATGACGGCCGCCTTCATCTTTATTCAGGACATAAACCTGACCTTTGAATTTGGTGTAGGGATGAATGGAACCGGGTTTGGAAAGAACCTGACCGCGTTCCACTTCGGTTCTCTGAATCCCGCGGAGAAGTGCACCGATGTTGTCGCCTGCTTCTGCATAGTCCAGAGTCTTTCTGAACATTTCAATACCGGTAACAACGGTCTTTTTCTTCTCATCGGTCAAACCAACGATTTCAACTTCTTCGCCGGTCTTGAGTTGGCCACGCTCCACACGGCCGGTAACAACGGTACCACGGCCGGAGATGGTCATAACATCTTCGATGGGCATCAAGAAGGGAAGGTCAGCTTTACGATCGGGGGTCGGGATGTAGCTGTCAACAGCATCCATCAAATCCCAAATCGGTTTGAGTTCGGGAGCGTCCATATCGCTGCCGCTGTATTCGAGTGCTTTCAGAGCGGAGCCAACGATAATCGGAGTGTCGTCGCCCGGGAAGCCATACTCGGAAAGGGTTTCACGAACTTCCATTTCAACGAGTTCAAGGAGTTCCGGATCGTCAACCTGGTCAGCTTTGTTCAGGAAAACGATGATGTAGGGAACACCAACCTGGCGAGCAAGCAACAAGTGCTCTTTGGTCTGTGCCATCGGACCGTCGGTAGCCGCGATAACAAGGATAGCACCGTCCATCTGTGCAGCACCGGTAATCATGTTCTTGATATAGTCAGCATGGCCGGGGCAGTCAACGTGCGCATAGTGACGAGTATCGGTTTCATACTCAACGTGTGCGGTGTTGATGGTGATGCCGCGCTCTCTCTCTTCGGGAGCCTTGTCGATCATGTCATATGCTTCGAACTTTGCATAGCCCTTCATAGCGAGCGTCTTGGTGATTGCAGCGGTCAACGTGGTTTTACCATGGTCAACGTGGCCGATGGTACCAATGTTAACGTGCGGTTTGCTACGGTTAAATTTTTCCTTTGCCATTGGAATTTCCTCCTTTATTTAGCGCAAATATTTTACAAAATGCTATGTGCTTGTATTTTACCAATAATCAGGCAAAATTTCAAGTCTTTTTCTGAAATTAGTCTTTCTTTGTACGCTCGGAAATAATTTTCTCTGCGATAGACTTCGGAACCTCTTTGTATCCGTCGGGTTCCATGACATACTGCCCGCGGCCCTGGCTCTTCGAGCGCAGGTCTGTGGCGTAACCGAACATTTCGGACAGCGGCACATGCGCGTTAATCTGCTTGACGCCGGTTCTGTCTTCAAAGCCCTGAATTTCGCCGCGGCGGGAGTTCAAGTCGCCGATAACATCGCCCATATATTCTTCGGGCACGATGACAACAACTTTCATAATCGGCTCTAACAGCACGGGGTCTGCTTTTCTGGCGGCATCTTTGAATGCCATAGAACCGGCAATCTTAAACGCCATTTCCGAAGAGTCAACCTCGTGATAAGAACCGTCGTACAGCGTGACTTTCACGTCGACCATCGAATAGCCTGCAAGTACGCCGGACTGCATTGCGCCCTGAATACCTGCGTCAACCGGCCCGATGTATTCTTTCGGAATGGCACCGCCGACGATGTTGTTGACAAATTCGTAACCCTTATCGGGATTCGGCTCAATGTTAATCTTAACATGACCGTACTGACCTTTACCGCCCGACTGACGCGCATACTTCGTATCGGAAGACGCGGGCTTACGGATGGTTTCGCGGTAAGCAACCTGCGGCTTACCGACGTTAGCTTCTACCTTAAATTCGCGAAGCAAACGGTCTACGATGATTTCGAGGTGGAGCTCGCCCATACCTGCGATAATGGTTTGACCGGTTTCTTCATCGGT
>JBJEDP010000025.1:0-2118 GCA_051872175.1 Candidatus Limisoma sp. | reverse complement strand
AAACGCTTGTCGACTTCGTCCATCTTTATCCAATCTTCCAACGTATAGCCGTTCATATCGATGGGATGGCTCATCAGATAGCGCACCACGCACGCTTCCACAAATGTCTCGTCCATCACCAGTCGCGGATTGCCATAGGCTATCGAATCGTAAAACTTCGCATTCCGCTTGAAAATTTCCGTTGCCTTTGGCTCCAATTGGTCCCAAAACTCCGCATTCAGCGCGTTGCAATACGAATGATTGCACTCGTGGATTATGATTGGCAACGTATAATGCATCCCGTAATAAATCCGTCCGTTATCGTCACGGCTACAGCACCCCATAACAGCATTGACCGACTCGCTGCCGTCGACGTGCTTCTGACTCACCGAATAGTTGCCCGGTCCTATCAGAATCGCCAAATATATCCGAAACGACGAGTTTTCGCGCGGTCCGAAGAATCGGTCGTACCAGCCGAAATCAATCTCGTCGACCACCTTTTGCATCGCCGCTTCACACTCGCGATACAATGCGCGATGGCTTTCGAAAAAGCTATGAAAATTCGTCTTGTCGTAGAAGTCTTGCAACAGCGCCAAGAAGTGCTGCTCGTTTTTGCGCGATATGCGGTCGTAATAGTCTTCGGCGTCGGGCACAAGCGTGTTGTCGTAGACAATCCTGCCGCCGTCAATCTTCAGTCGCAAAGCCACAGCCATCGGAAAATTCCAATTAAAACCTTCATACATCAGCTCCTCGCGTGCAAACTTTACAACCTCATGAGTCCGATAAGCGGCAAATGCGCTGTCGACCTCCGCAAGATAGTCCGAAAGCACATCTTCCGTGAAATTATGCCCGGGAATGTCCGCCAAATGCGAAACTATGCCCACCAATTCCGTCTCTTCGGCATACTCCACGTCGACTTTCGACGACGCCGATGCCGAAATCGCACCGAAAATTATCGTTATCAGTAAAAAAATTCGTTTCATGCGTGAACTATACTAAAATTACTCCTAAAATCGATTTTAAGCCCATTACAGCCATCCGGCGCTGCGATACCACTCAATTGCTCGATGAAGACCTTCGGCGAGCGACACACGCGCTTTAAAGCCGAAATCGCGTTCCGCACCCGAAACGTCACATCGCCAATTGCGTTGACGAAGAATTTTATACTTGTCGCGATTCAACGTGCTCAACTTAAGCGTTGCCAACGCAATCTGCTCCGACGCCCAACAAACCACCTTGACGAGCCATAGCGGCGCCTTCACAGGTATGACAAAGCGCTTACCGAGTTCTGCCTTGACAATTCGTCTAAAATCGCGTTGACTGTAGTCGGCGGCTTCCGAAATCAGATATGCCTTGCCTCGCGGAGCGCGCTCCAGCGCGTCGAACACCGCACGCGCCAAATCTTCGACATAGATAAACGTCAGGCGTTGCTCGCGGAACCCTACACTGAAATCAAAACCGCGACTTATCGACTTTATCATCAAAAAATAGTCGCGCTCGTGCGGACCATATACGCCCGTCGGACGCAAGATGACGTAAGGAACGTCGGTCTGCGTACGCAGAAAAGTTTCGCCCAACAATTTCGACAAGCCGTATTTCGTTACCGGATGCGGCACCGATTTGTCGGTAAACGGACTGCCGCCACGCTCGTCGCCTTCCCCCAAAACGCCCAACGAACTCATCATCAAGAAGCATTCCGGTACGGCATCGGCTGCCTTCAGGCAACGCACCACGCGCTTGAGATATTCGCAATTGGTAGTCTCGAAAGCCGTGAAATTAGCCGCCTTCGTTGCGCCGAGATTGTGCACGACATAATCCCAACGACCCGCCTCGGCAACTTCAGCAGCGATGGATTGAAACATCGACGACTCGTCTTCGAAGTCGAGAATCAAAAAGCGAATACGCTCGTCCGTCAGAAATCGACGCGACGTCGACTCGCGCACGGCAGCCGTCACGTCGTAGCCGCGACGCAACGCCTCCTCTACAATAAAACCGCCGATAAAGCCACCGGCACCCGTTACCAATACTCGTTTTGCCATAATAAAATTCTAAATCGGTGCAAAAATACACAAACTAATGCATACAGACAAAAAAAGAGGATGAACCGATTGTGATTCATCCTCTGTAAGGGGGCGGTGA
>JBJEDP010000024.1:0-2124 GCA_051872175.1 Candidatus Limisoma sp. | reverse complement strand
TTATGTATAACCGTAAAGTCCCGAGCGATAGTTGCTCAAGAATTCGCGACCTTCTTCGGGCGTAATTTTGCCCTTTTTCATCGACTGAGTAACCCACGTTTCGACGTTGCGCACCAACTTTTTGGGATTGTACTGCACATAGTCGAGCACCTCGGCAACCGTTTCGCCGTCGATGATTTGGTCAATCTCGTAGCGGTCGGCATAGACGCTGATGTGCACCGCCGTTGTGTCGCCGAAGAGGTTGTGCATATCGCCCAAAATCTCTTGGTAAGCGCCGACGAGGAACACGCCGATATAGTACGACTCGTTGCTGCGCAACGGGTGTATCGGCAACGAATTCGACACGCCGTGGTCGCTGATGAAGTTGCATATCTTGCCGTCGCTGTCGCAAGTGATGTCTTGAATGGTTGCCGTGCGCGTCGGCTTTTCGTCGAGCCGCGATATCGGCATTATCGGGAACATTTGGTCGATAGCCCATGAGTCGGGCAACGATTGGAAGAGAGAGAAGTTGCAGAAATATTTGTCGGGCAACATCTTCGAAATCTTCAATTCGTCGGGCACGTGCTTCATGCCGCGCGCCAGGTCGTTGACGTCGCGCGCAACCGACCAGAACAGCTTTTCGATTTGCGCACGCGTACGCAGGTCGAGCATGCCGAGGCTGAACAGGTCGAGCGCCTCTTCGCGTATCTGCAGTGCGTCGTGCCAGCTTTCGAGCAAGCGTTGTTGGTTGAGTTTATCCCAGATGTCGTAGAGTTCGCGAGCCAATTCGTGGTCGTCAGTGGCAACTTCTTCGTTGTCGTTCCAGATTGGCAACTGCGTGGTTTCGAGAGCTTCGAAGATGAGCAGCGAATGGTGAGCCGAGAGCGAGCGTCCCGATTCGGTGATGATGTTCGGCTGCTTGATGCCGTTCTTCTCGCATACGTCGACGAGCGCCGAAACGGCGTCGTTGGCATACTCCTGGATGGAATAGTTCATGCTGCTCTCGCTGGCGCTGCTGCGCGTGCCGTCGTAGTCGACGCCCAAGCCGCCGCCGATATCGATAAAGTCGATGTCGAAGCCCATCTTCGTAAGCTGCACATAGAATTGCGTCGCCTCGCGAAGCGCATTCTTGATGCGGCGTATCTTGGTGATTTGGCTGCCAATGTGGAAGTGGATAAGTTTGAGACAGTCGGTCATCTTCTGCTTTTCGAGAATCTCGAGGGCTTCGAGCAGTTCGCTGGAGTTAAGTCCGAACTTACTTTGGTCGCCGCCCGACTCTTCCCACTTTCCGCTGCCGGAGCTCGACAGCTTGATGCGAATGCCCACGTTGGGACGCACGCCCAAGCGCTTGGCAAGCGACGCTATCAAGCGTAGTTCGTTGAGCTTCTCGACAACGATATATATCCGTCGACCCATCTTCTGAGCCAACAATGCCAATTCTATATAGTTTTCGTCTTTATAACCGTTACAGATAATCAGGCTACTCTCGTCGATGTTGGTAGCCAGCACGGCATGCAATTCCGGCTTCGACCCCGCTTCGAGACCGATGTTGAACTTACGTCCGTGGCTGACAATTTCTTCGACCACCTGGCGCATCTGGTTGACCTTTATCGGATAGATGATAAAGTTTTGCGCCGTGTAGCCGTATTCACCGGCGGCTTGCCCGAAGCATCGCGAGATTTTCTCGATGCGGTTGTCCAAAATGTCGGGAAAACGCAACAATACCGGCGCCGTGATGTCGCGCACCTGCAGTTCGTCCATCAGCTCCTTCAAATCGACCGGAGCAAAGTCTTCACGTGGGGTCACTTGCACATGACCTTTGTCGTTAATAGAGAAATATTTCAGACCCCAACCGTTGATGTTGTAGAGCTCTGCACTATCTTCTACACGCCATTTTCTCATCTTTCTTAGTATCTTCGTTTTGGTGGTTAGTGTAAGTAAATTTTCGCAAAAATACGAAAAATTATTGTTTATTCAACTATTAGACCAATCAATATAACTTAATTTCCCCGTTTTTCCTGTTTTTCGCCGTTTTTGCACTTTATTCAATATTTTTACATTATCTTTGCCTAGGATAATCAAAAAACTTATATCTGATTGAGTATCAGATTGGAATGAAGGAGTTGCGGATTTATGGTAACGATT
>JBJEDP010000023.1:0-2158 GCA_051872175.1 Candidatus Limisoma sp. | reverse complement strand
TATAGCGATATATAGAAAGGGTGCACCAAAAAATTTATTTTTGATACACCCTCATAATTTTATCTAAAAGTATCGTTTGTAGAGTTCTTTGTAAGCCGAAGTTGCGCGAACGTCGGAGAGCCAGCGATTCAGGCTGTCGGCGAGTTGATGATTGTCTTTCTTGAGCACCCACGATTGGAATTGATTGAAACTCACGGCGGTCGATACGTCGATGTCGGGATAGCGTTTAGCCATAGTCGTGGCAAGTTTTTCGTTAACGACAGCGAATTCGATTTCGCCGGAATTGACCATCAAGAAGAGTTGTTCTTGTCCGTACCGGCGCTCGGTAACTACGTTGATGGTGTCGCCAATCTCGCGAGCGAAGTTACGGATGCGAGTAACTACGGGCGAGCCGTCGACAACGTAAAGCGTCCGTCCGGCAACGTCGAGTTGCGAGCGAATCGCCACGTTGCCGAGCGAATCGCGCTTCTGCACGAGCACTTGTCGGTCGATATAAATGGAATCGCTGAAAAGGTATTTGTTTTTGAAGTCGGTAGTGGAAGGCAATTGCGCAGCCACAATGTCGAACGTACCGTTATCGAGCAATTCGAGCGACTGTTTGAGGTTGACTATCGGATGCATCTTCACGGGGCGCGCCGCTCTGATTTGGATGAGTGCGAGCAAGTCGTGGTTGAATCCGCCGAGGGTGTCGTCGTACATATACAACGAGAGCGGCGAATATTCGATGGCAACGTTTAGCGTGTCGCCGGTTGCGGCAACAAATTGCGACGTAGCGGCTTGACGCGAGCAACGGTTGAGCATTATCATCGTGGCAACGGTGACTGCCAAGAGCACCAAGTAGAGCCACATTTTCGGGCGTACGAGAAAAGGTTTATACATAATTTTATCAAATTAACCGAACGACACCGCCGAGCGGTCGGACGTTAGTTGGGGAAATCGACCGACAGACCGAGTTGGAATCGCGACGGATTCATCGGATGGTGGAGTGCGCCGAAATAACTGCTGCCGCCGAAGAGTCCTTTATTAAGATGCGAATAGAGCACGTAGAAACGCACCTTATAGAGCTTCATATTGGCGTATGCGTTCATAAACGGGTAATTGCCGAGTTTTTTCTCCGTTTGGTTGTAGAACTGCATCGTTGCAGGCTGATATGCCGGAGCGTAGTATTTTGTATAGTAGTTGCAATCGACGCCCAACTGCACGTTCAGCACCTTCGCAATCTTGAAAAGCAAGTAGAGGTTCGAATAGATTGCCACCTTCGGGAGCGGCAAAACGGTCTCGTTGGTCGACGTTTGGAAGTTGACCGTGTTGTTCCAATGCAAAGCGCGATAGTGCAGATTCTGCTGCAACTGAGCGCTGACGATTTGCACGCTACCACCCTCTTGGCGCGGCAGTGCGTTCGTGTCGAAATATACGAAATTTTGCACGTTCTCGACGCCGGCTTGGAGAGTTGTCCCGGTGTGAGGCAAATCTATAATACCGCCGACACGGAAACGGCGTTCTTTGCCGAAGTCGTTGCTCCATGCGAAGTGGTTCGAAATGTATTGCTGATAGAAATACGGCACTTCGGTGTTTTTGAAGAAGCCCGTAGCGCTGATAGTCACAGTGTCGCCGAAGAGTTTGAAATGCGTCGACAGTTCACCGCTGACGTCGATGTCGCCGGCAACGGAGCCAACGAGTCCGAAACGCGCGGTCGCCTTATAGTTGATGAGCGTGCCTTGTTGCTTGGTCAGCTGACCGCCTACCCAAATGTTGTTTTCGGTAAATTTTTGCGCCACCGAAACGCCTTCGGGCAGCGGCGTAAGGTCAACGGGGCGGTCGGCGAAAGACAACATACTGTCGGTTGGTTGCTCGAACTTGCGATATTCGTGAGTTGCGAAAGCCGACAAGCCGAATTTGGCATATTTGTTGAATCCTTCGAGGAGCGAGATTCCGACAGTGTTACGAATGCGGCTGTAGAATGCTTCGTCGTTCGTACCCTCGAGCGAGAGGTAGTTGTTGGCGAAAAACTCTTTGTCGTCGGCGGCAGACTCGTTAAGAAACTTATGCGAATTCTTTTTGTAGTCGAACGTCCAGATGAAACTCGTCACGGGGATGTAAGTTCGCTTGACAGTCGTATCGTTGATTTGCTCTTCGTGCCAATAACCAACCAGATCGG
>JBJEDP010000022.1:0-2167 GCA_051872175.1 Candidatus Limisoma sp. | reverse complement strand
CTTAGCGTAGGGAACGAGGCTCACCCACATACCTCGAGCCTCGGAGAGGGTCGGTTGTGGTAGCATAAAAAGGAATTAGGAATTAGAAACCTGAAATCGGTCTATAACCACGCTACAGACATCTACTATCACCACCGAGCATCTCGTACCTGATCTGCAACTTACAACGCACAAAAGAGCCGCACCCGGACGGGATGCGGCTCTCGTTTTAATTATGAGAAAATATTATTCTCCCCAACCGAAGTTTTGAGAGCAGTTTGCATTCAAGCCGGTTTCGTTAGCCGGAACGGGGAACAGATAATACTTCTTGTCGAACTTACGAGTAGCGCCTGTAGCCACAACATAACCGCCTTGGAGAGCGCCTTCGTAGGTGATACCATCCATGTTGGCACCGAGGTTGATGTTGGGATATTTGCTGCTGTCGAGTTTGTCGAGTTGATGCCAACGAACGAGGTCCCAGTAGCGATACCAGTTGTCGGTCATAAGTTCGCAACGACGGCAACGACGGATTTCCCAAAGGAGGTTGCTTACGCCGTGGTTGTTAGCCGGGTCGGCAGCGGGCGAAGTCGTCAAATCGGGCAGGTCGGCGCGAGCCATAAGTTTGTTGATGGTAGCGTCGAGGTCGCTTTGCGTGATTGTGCCGAGTTCGGCGCGTGCTTCAGCGTCGTTGAGGTAAATCACAGCGAGCCAGAAGAGCGGAGCGTCGGTGTAGCCGGTACCGATGTTTTGACGGTAGTAAACGGCAGTCGAAGCGTCGCCGAGTTGGTCAGAGTAGTACTTTGCAACGGTGTAGCCTGTCGACGAAGTCATTTCCGCCAAGCCAACGCTTGCGTCGCGCGACCATCCGTAGCCTGCGAGGCATACATACGGGTCGATGATAACGCTAAGACGTTTGTCGCGGTTGCTCAACATTTTTGCGATAGAGAGCTTGCCGCCGACGAGTTCGGGCTTATCGCTCTTGTCGAGAGTTGTTGTAGCAAGCGGCTTACCGTCGCGGAAGAGGAATGCTTCGACAGCGTCGCGAGTGATGCCGCGTTGTGCTGTTGAACCGGTGGTGTAGTCCACTGTGCTATGACCTTGAACGTCTTTCTTGTAGTTGCGATAGAAGATAACTTCGCTGTTGCCGGAAAGGTCAATCGAGTTATAGATATCGCCGTAGTTTTCGCTCAACGAGTATCTGCCCATGAGTTCCGCATTGGTAGCAACGCAGAGGTTGAGATACTTCTTAGCGCGGTCCATATTGGGCTCAAGGTTGTTTTCTGCTTTTGTGCGATATTTGCAGAACGTACCTTCGAAGAGGCAAACGTCCGATTTGATGGCGCGTGCCAAGTCTTTCGAGAATGCGTTGTCGCTTGTTTCGGCAGCGATGTTGGCGATAGCGAAGTCGAGGTCTTCGACAATCTTATCCATCACCTGGTCGCGGTCGAGACGTTCGCCGTAGACAGCTTCGTCGTCGGGCGAAGTCACAACTTTATCCATCCATTGAACGTCGCCGTAGTAGCGAACGAGTTGCCAGTATTCCCAAGCGCGATAGAGGTGAGCGATGCCGAGGAAGTTAGCCTTTTCGTCGTCGGTAAGGGTCGAACCCTCAACTCCCGAAATCATATAGTTGGCGCGGCGTACTTCTTCGAACGATGCGCTCCAGTAGGACGATTTCTGCGGAATTGTGGTAAATTCCCAGTTGTCGAAGTTCGGATTGGCTTGGTCGTCGCTTAAGCTCTTGAAGTAGAACCAACCGCCGGAGCCGCCTTGTCCGTAGCCCGAAAAATCTCCATACATCGTGTTCAGATAGGTCTGAACGTTGTTTGCGTTGTTCCAGAATGCCGGATTGTTGGTAAATCCACTACGCATATCTTTGTCGAGGAAGTCATCACATCCGGTAAGAACCAATGCTGATGCGGCTAACGCATATATAATTGATTTTTTCATAATGCTAATGATTTTAATCGTTTTAGAATGTTAATTGCAAACCGAATGACCAGCTCCTTGTGATAGGATATGTACGACCCCAAGTACCATAGCCGAGGCTACCTTGACCGGCGTTCATTTCCGGGTCGATGGGGAGGTCGCCGCTACCTTTGTGGAGACAGCATACGTTGTCGACACTTGCATAGAAGCGAAGCTTCTGAATGTAAGCTTTCTTCGTCAATTCTTCAGGAATTGTATA
>JBJEDP010000021.1:0-10498 GCA_051872175.1 Candidatus Limisoma sp. | reverse complement strand
TAGCGCGCCACGTTCGGGACGTGGAGGTCGGAAGTTCGAGTCTTCTCACCCCGACGTTAATATTGGGAATCAGCATCTTAGCCGATTCCCATTTTTTTGTACAAACACTCCGCCATCCCGCTGACCCATAGCCGGTTAGCTGTTTTTTGGAGGATGTGGAAAAATCATAGAGGGTGTACCGGATTGATACACCCCCTAAATCACAATCTAATTTACCTATCGTCACTTAATGGATATTCTATTGTTGTTCATTCAAGACGAAAACGTGGCTGCAGCCTTCTTCGGCTGAAAGGACTTTGAGACCTACTTTCATGAGGTAATCGCCGGTATAGGTTTTGCCGTGACATTCGGCTTCCGACTTCAATTCCTCTTGGAAGGGCGACGAACCGGCTTCAGCACCATAAACCTCCTTAACTTTCGGCATCAGGTTGGTTTCGAGCACCGTGTAGCGTCTGTCCGGGTCGAGCCCTTGGAGGCGTACGCGTTGCAGAGGCTCGCGATATCGCGGGTGGAGGTCGTAGGCGAAGAGCACGGCGCTGCTTTTGTCTTTCGCCACGTAGCATACGGCTGCGTGATTACCCTCGTATGGCGATATCAGTCTGTACTGGTCGCCGTTGAGGATGACGGGCTTCAACTGATGATAGTTGACGAGTGCTTGCTTGGCAAAGCGGCGTTGTGCACGCGACATCCCACTGAGGTCGATGTCGAAGCCGAGGCGACACATCGAGGCTACGTCGACGCGGAACTTTAGACTTGTATCCTTGTTCCAATTGGTGACGTGAGATGCCATAGTCTTTGCCGGGAAGAATTTCGACATGCTCCATTGGATGTAGATGCGTTCGTAGGGGTCGGTGTTGTCGGAGCACCAGAATTCGCTGAAGTATTTCAGCGCCTCATAGTCGCAGCGAGCACCACCTCCGGCGCAAAGCATCATCGGCAGGTCGGGATACTTTTGGCGGATGCGCGTAAGCACGTTGTAGAGCCCGCGAACGTAGTCGATGTAGAGATTGCCTTGTTTCTCTCCGAGATATTGCGAGAAGATGTTGGTGATGGGCGAATTGCAGTCCCACTTGAAATATGCTATGTCGGGATTTTCGCGCATCAATCGGTCGATTACGCCGAAGACGAAGTCTTGCACTTGAGGGTTGCTTAGGTCGAGCACAAGCTGATTGCGATAGTAGTAAGTATCTCGATTCGGCAGGGTGATTGCCCATTCGGGATGCTGTTCGAAGAGTCGGCTCTTGGGATTTACCATTTCGGGCTCAACCCACAAACCGAATTTCACGCCGGTCTTTTTTGCTGCTGCGGTAAGGTACGACAGTCCCTTGGGCAACTTGTCGGCTGTGACTTCCCAATCGCCCAAACCCGAATGGTCGTCCTTTCGAGGGTATTTGTTGGCAAACCATCCGTCGTCGAGCAGAAACATATCGACGCCCAGGTCTTTGGCATCTTTCATAAGTTGCACCAGCGTCGATTGGTCGAAGTCGAAACCGGTGTTCTCCCAGTTGTTGAGCAGCGTCATGCGGTCGCCCTTGCCGTCGCTCACTTGATACAGTCGCGCCCAGTCGTGCAAACTTCGGCTGGCTTTGCCGATGCCGTCGTAGCTAATTGTGAAGATAAACTCCGGGGTGCGGAATGTGTCGTCTGCCTTCAGCTCGTAGTAAGAAGCGTAGGGGTTGATTCCGGGCAGCATGCGTAGCACTCCCGTGTTGTCGACCTCGAATGTGCAACTGAAATTGCCGGTCCAGCCGATACATCCCAGCAAGACTTTTCCCGAACATTCGTTGGCGGGGCTGTCGAACGCCAGTTCGAAGAACGGTTCGCTCTGCATGGCAGCGCGGGTGCCCAGTTTTGTGTCGATTATTTTCTTTCCGAACTGTAACTGCTGTAAGGCGGGCTGTCCCTCGCGAGCCCAGTCGCTGTGGTAGTTGGTTAGGAAATATTTGTTCGCTTGAAAATACAGCATAGCGCTGCAGTAACGCCATAGATGCACAGGCTTCTTCTCGCGGTGGCTAATCTCGCTCCACGCCTTTATCACGTTTTCTTTCGCATAGGCTACGTAGTGCAACGTGACGTCGACGGGATAAAGCTTGTCTGCCAATTGTATGATGGTTTCGACGCCGCCTTCGACGGGTTTCTGCGTATGACTCTTATAATAAAGATAGGTGGTTTGGTTGCCGTCGGCGTGTGTCACGGCTACTGCCGGCTCGAAGAAGTCCTCTCCGCCGGATGCCGCGTATGCCTCGTGACCGCGCAGCGAGATGCTTCCATCGGCTCCGGCATAGCAGAACCAGTCGAATTGCCGGGTGTCGGACTCATGCTGAAGTCGCTCGCCGAGATACACTTGATAAAGTCGTCCTTGCGGGCTGACCTGTAGAATAAGGTCTGTTTTGGCGGTCGATATGCGAATCGTTTTTGCCTCTTCCGTCGCACTCTCCGTTGCGCTTTCAGTTGCCCACATGCCGCAGGTTGCCAAGCACAGTAGGAAAAACAAACAATGTCTTTTCATAGCTATTCCTCCTCATTTGCTTGCATTGACAATTTGTAAGCCTTAACATTGGCAACTTTTGCCTTGCCGCCCTCGCTGAAGAAGCGCACGCTGTTGTACGGTTCGGTAGGGAACACGAGGTTGGTCATGGCAATGCGTCCGCCGTCGACGAAGATTTCTACGCTACACTTGTCGACAAATACGTCGAGTCGGTAGGTTGTGCCGTTGCAGAGATTCAGCGGTGCCCAAGTGCCGAGTGCAAAGTCGTTCTTGTAGTTCACCGAATTCACTTTACGCATAGGAGTATTGTTGCCTCGATGCTCATGCAGGTCGTATTCTTTTTCGATGTCGTGAGGTTCGGCACGTCGTCCGAAGTCGGTCAGTCCGCTCTCGGTGCGGTCCATCACCAATCGGCGATTTTCCATGTCGAGATAGATGCGAGTGCGTTCTCCCTTGCTGTTGCAAAGGTCAAAGCCCACGCATTTTGCCTTGTCGGGCGTGATGTCGGCTTCGAGTTCGAAGGCTCCGTCGTTGTCGGCAAACAGGTTGTTCCAACGCGTTTCGTCGTTGATGCTGCAATTAGCCATAGAGATTGACTTGCTGCGAAGTTGTCGCACCTCGTCGACAACATTTGCAGCCATATACACTTCGCCGTTCTTCTCGAAGAGGCTAAACTCGCGAGGTAGTGCATTGGCTCCGCGATATTGCTTGATGGGCGTGATGTTGGCATACTGCCAGTTGCTCATCCATGGAACGCCGACGACACGATTGCCTGTGTTGGAGAACGTAACGGTTGCGTAGTGGTCTTTGCCGTAGTCGAGAAATTTTACCACTTCGGGCTCATTGTCGCAAACGAACTTGGTGCCGTCGAAGTCGCCGATGAAGTATTCCGTGGCGCTACCGCCGAAGAGACAGCCGGGGTTGATGTTTACAATCATTACCCATTTCTGCTTTCCGGAGATGGTGAGAGGGAAGAAGTCGGGGCATTCGAATTGATTGGGCTGTGCGCCGTAGCCTCTGCCGAATGCGCTCATGTAAGTCCAATCGATGAGGTTGTGCGAGCGATAGAAGCGCATCTCCTTGTCGGCTGACACAATCATATACCATGCCTTTTTCGGTTCATACCAAAACACTTTCGGGTCGCGGAAGTCTGCAAGTCCGTCGTGAGGTGTCAGGATAGGATTGTCGGCATATTTGGTGAATGTTCTGCCGTTGTCGGTGCTGTATGCCAAACACTGAATCTGCCCATGTTCTTGACTTGCGGAGGTATAGAATGCAACGATGGCGTTCTTTCCGAATCCGGCACAGCCTTCGGTGTCGACCACCGAGCTGCCCGAGAATATATGTCCGAGCGTGTCGCGTGCAATAGCCGGTGCGAGTTGCTCCCAATGCAGCATATCTTTGCTGACTGCGTGACCCCAGTGCATGTTGCCCCACTTCGAGCCGTAAGGGTTGTACTGAAAGTAGAGATGATATTCGCCGTCCTTATACACCAGCCCGTTGGCATCGTTCATCCAGCCATAGGTGGGCGTGTGGTGGTAGATGGGACGGTAGTAGTCGGTGTTGGTCACTTCCCAAACGTCCGACAGACGCATTTCCTTCAAAGCGATGGCATCCTTCGGCAGGTTGACTATCTTGACAACCGCCTTGTCGCCTTGGTTGAGCTCAAACGGCACACAGTAGTCGGTCTTGGTCTGTGCCAGGCGGATTTCCATCCACGTGTCGTCTGCCCTCCCGCGGTCTAACACCACTTTGGCTTGCTCCATCTCTTCCTCAACGGGCAGGATGAGATACTTTGCGGGTTTATCGATAGTGACAACGGCTGTATCGCCGCGATATGTCACATTGATTGTCTGTGCTGTAGCAGGCATTGCCAACGTCAGCGCCAGCACTGCTAAAAGATTATTTGTTTTGCTCATAGTAATTGGAGTGTTAAATTGTTAGAATTTCAAAGATGCGGTAAATTCGACTGTAAACGGACGGAGATAACTTCCTGTCATCATCACATTTTTGATGCTGCCGGCTTCTTCTTTGGTGACGAGTTCGGCACCTGCTATCGAACCTTTGGCACCTGTTTGGTTGAGGAAGTTGATAACGGTACAGCCCAGGTCGAGTTTGTCGTTGACTTTCCAGTTTATGCCGCCGAATGTTTCCCAGTGGCCGTTGAAATAATATGCCTCGTTGATGTTAGCGTAGGTCTTGCTGAAATAGCGGAAACTGGTCCATATCTTCAAGTTGTCAGTGATGTTGTAGCTCGGGTCGAATTCAATCAGCACTTGCGGAATCTCGGCAACAATGTTGTTTGTGGCATTGATGGTGCCGACAGCACCGTCGGAGAATGTTACCGACGTTTCGTATTTCTTATAGGTCGGCTTCTGAAGGGTGAAGAGGAAATGCAGGTCGAAGTTGCGGAACGGGCGTGCCTGCACGTCGGTTGTCCATCCGATGGTCTGAATGTCGAATGTCAGCGGTGCCGCCATAATCTCGTTGTCGCCGTTGGCGAGTTTGTGCTGCAGGTTGAGCGTAGAGTTGTTGTTGGTCTTCGAGATGTAGGAAAACAACGAGGTGAGGCTTATCCATTTGTTGTTGTAGTAGATACCTGCACGTCCGAGGGGTACGGCGATTTTGCCGGTGTTGGGAAGAGTGGCTGATGCAAAGTTCTCGAAGCGAGGATGTTGCGTAATGTAGGTGAAATCAGCCGTAAAGCCGAAATGGCGGTTCATCTTATAGGTTGCCGCAGCGGTCAGGTCGTAGTTAAACCAGTTGTAGTCGAGAGCTACAGGGGCAATCACGGTGCCGTCGGGAGCCGTAGCTCCGATATAGTAGTCGGTAAAACGTCCTACATAGTTTCCGTCGGCATTGCGAACGGCAAGGTTTTCTCCCTTAAGTTTCTGCCATTCCAAACGCGCTCCGTAGTATAAGTTGAATTTTGGAGTGATGTCCCAATCGTGTGTGGCGTAGAGTGCCAATTTGTTCTCGTAACCTTTATACCATTCCGAAGCGTTGCGATTGAAATCGTAGAAATACGAGTTGCGCTTGGAGGCATCGTAGAGTCGTACGGGATAGGAGCCGTCGTTGGGCACGCTTTGGTCGTACATTGTCGTATTCGATGCATAGTCGATGTGGTAGTACCATTCGTTGACGCCGACGCGAAGCATCGAGTTGCTGAACTTTTTCTTCAACTCCGATGTCATAAGCACCTCGTCGATGTCGCCGGCATTGAGGCACGACATTCGCTGCTGTACGTATTCTCCCGTGTAGGGCACAGCCTTCCCTTCGGCATCTTGCATCATATATTTATAGCTGCTGCCCGCCATTGTGAAAAGCGACGTCGGCGACTGATAGACCAACGCTCCGCGAGCATGGTCGTAGCGAGCTATTATGTTCCATTCGAGTCCGTTGTCCCACTTGTAGCGGTTCATCAACGCAACCTCATGCGACGTGTTCTTCTCAGCATCATATAAGGTCTCGGTCTTTATTTCGCCCGTGCGGATGTCGCGATAGGTCATGCTTCCGTCGATTGGCAGATAGGAAGTGGTTCCGAGTTTGAAATTGCCATACTCCTTTACGCTGCCGTCGCCGACATAAATAAACGGTGCCGACTGTTGGGCAAACGTGAAGAGTGGATGGCTCTCGGAGAAATGATATTTGGCTGTCAACTCGCCGCGGTCGCCGTTGTAGCGCTTGGTCACTGCCGCCTTATATATTTGTGTGCGGTCTTGGAAGGTCGACAATTTTATCTTAAACGTCCCCGGGTCGAAATTCTGATAGATGCTACCGCTATAGTACCATCCTTTGCCGATGCTGCCGTTCAAGTTGAGCGATATTTCTTGCTGACCGAAATGGTTGGTCTTGTAATTCAACTTGCCGTGAAAGCCATCACTGCCGAGTTGGGTGAATGAGTTGACGGCATAGCCGATGTTCCCCGTTGTAATAGCTGTTTCCGAAATCTTGAGTAGACCCACATGCGAGAGGCTGGCGTCCGAGCGCCAGTTGGCATTGATGCTGTGTGGATTGGTGGCATAGGTCACCGGAAGTCCGTTTTCCAGCACATTGACGTCTGCCGACGGCAACCCGATTTGTATCTCGCGTGGCCCGTTTGCACTTGCCGCATTGAGCATTACGTTGCGGCCTTTTTCTTCCTTCGAATTACCTCCATTGTCTTCCTGCTCTTGCGCATACATATTAGATAAAGAAAAGAGCGATGCAGAAATCAAGGTAATAATCTTAACTGAATTACGATTTAAAATTTCCATGATAATTGTTTTGGATTGGTTTCTGAATTTTAGGTTTTGTAATTTGCTGTAAAGCTACGCCATAAAAAAGCATAATGTATGACAAAGTAGAAGTGAAGTAGATTTTATACAGATGAAATACTTCGTTAAGGGCTTGAAAATAGGTAATTTAGTTAATAATTTAAAAAATTGCAAAAGTAGATATGTTTGGTTGGAAATAAATCGTATTTTAGCACGGAATTTTTAAACGACACCGATATGACAAGACGGATTATACTCATTTTATTCGCCTACGTGGCATGCGTGGCTTCGGTATGTGCCGACGATTCGATGTTGGAACAATTAGACCGGTGTTTGGCTAACCGACAGATTTATGCCGACAAAAAGGAGCACCGACTCGACAGCATTCGCAAAGCTATCTACAAAACTGCGGTTGATGCGGAACGCTTGAAACTCTACGAACAAATGTATCAAGAGTATTACACCTATCGCTACGACTCTGCAATGACATACATTCAGCGCGGACTTGCCCTCGCTCGACAAGTCGGCGACAAACGCAGCGAAAACCTCTTCGCCATCCACAAATCGCTTCTCTATGCAACCTCCGGACTCTACTCCGAGGCTGAGCAAAACCTCTTGGAGGTGTCGAAACAAGACCTCGACAGCGAACTGCTCTGCGAATTATACACCACCCTCTATTGGACATACCTCTACCGAGCGGACTACAGTAGCGGCAGCGAGTTTGCCGACTTCTATGTGGAAAAGAAAAAACAAGCGCTTGCCGAAGCTATTCGCCATTGCGAAAAGAGCACCACTTATTATAAGTATTTGCTGGCTGAGTATGAATATCTGATAACCGACAACGGAAACAAGGCTCGCGAGTATTACCTGGAAGTGATTGATTCCGTAACAGTCGACACGCGCCTTTACGCTTCCGCAACTTATTGTGTAGCTCGATATTACCGCGAGAACGGTGATGCTCAAAACTACCTCAAGTGGCTCATCCTGTCGGCTATCTCCGACGTGCAATGCCCTCTGAAAGAGAACTTTGCAATGCAAGAACTTGCCATGTATCTTTTCGAGAACAATCCCGAGGAAATCGACCGCGCAATGCGATACATCAACTGTTCGATGGACGACGCACAATTCTACAACAACCGCCTGCGCATCATCGAAATTTCAAAAAAAATGCCGTCAATAGTTCAAGCGTACGAGCAAAAGATGGACCGCCAACATCTGCACATTTTCATCGCTTTGGTCGCTCTCGCACTTCTTAGCGTCGGCATCATGCTCCTGCTTTTCGACATCAAGCGTAAAAACACCATCTTACACCGACAAAAGAAAGAACTCAACGAGCAGCACGAAGCCGTCAAAACCAAAAACGAGCAACTGCAAGAGATGAACAGTCGACTATTGAACACCAACAGAATACGCGAAAACTACCTGCGCCTGTTTATGGATTTGTGCGCCATCTACATAGAGAAAATCGACAGCTATAAGACCCTCGTAAAGCGAAAAATCAAAGCAAACCAAACGTCCGACCTGGTCAAAATTATCGGTTCGCTGAAACTCTCCGAAGAAGATGCCGCTGCATTCTTCCGCCGATTCGACAAAGCATTCATGGAGCTTTATCCCGACTTTGTCGACGAATTCAACACGCTGCTGCGACCCGACGAAAAAATCAGCCTGAACATCGACGGCTCGCTGCCTACTGAGCTGAGAATCTATGCTTTAGTGCGACTCGGCATCAAAGAAAGTTCGGAGATTGCAAAACTCTTGTTCTATTCGCCGCAAACCATCTACAACTACCGAACAACCGTAAAAAACAAAGCAATCCGCAAAGACACCTTCGACAACGACGTGCAGAGGCTTAGCACCGTCGTCCGACAGTGACATTCGGCAATGCGCCACGCGCGCCGACTACGCCCAACTTAAATTCCTCCCGATTGTTTATGATTATGAATATAATTACTAACTTTACACGGAAAATGAAAAGTATAAGGATATGCGAATAATTGGCAATCTATTGTGGTGGGTCTTCGGAGGACTGGAGGCTGCCATCGGTTATTTTACGGGAAGTCTGGCGATGGCGCTTACCATCATCGGCATTCCGGTGGCGTTGCAGACTTTCAAGATTGGACTCTTGTGCCTGTGGCCTTTCGGCGCTGAGGTGCGAAACACGAAGTCGCCCGTCGGGTGCATCCGCATTCCGTTGAATATCCTGTGGATTATCTTCGGCGGTTTGTGGGCATGGCTGACGCACGTTTTCTTCGGCATTCTGCTGGCAATTACCATCATTGGCATACCTTTTGCCAAACAACATTTCAAGATGGCGGGGCTTTCGCTCGCGCCTTTCGGTAAGGACGTAGAACTTCATTTTTAAAAGAACTATGGAAACTTTCAATGATATTATTACGAGCGACCAACCGGTTTTGGTCGATTTCTTTGCAACGTGGTGCATGCCGTGCAAGATGATGCATCCCGTCTTGGAGGAGGTAAAAGCTGCGCTGGGCGACAGAATCCGCATCATCAAGGTTGATGTCGACAAGTTCGGGACTACGGCAAGCCAATTTGGCATCCGGTCGGTGCCGACGCTTATGCTGTTCCGCCGCGGCGAAGTGCTCTGGCGCTCAAGCGGCGCGATGCAAAAAACCGACCTACTGGCAACGATTGACCCATTCTTGAAATAATGGTATAAACAATTCAAACAACAGTAAGAATATGAAAAATCATGAACTATGCGAACTGAAAGATTTTCTTTCATATTCTTCCGTCAATCCTAAGTGCAGATATTTTGTGAAGACAGACAATGCCTTTACACGCAAAGCACGTCTTCTACAGGCTATACACAGAAAAGAATCGGGTTCTCCGTGTGGTTCTATAACAAAAAGAGGGATAACATACTACCACCCCAATCTGGCAACGAATGGAAGTGATACAGGATGCAATTTCCTAAGTCAAGAAATATTTGAATATGCCAAATGGCGTATTGAACAAAAAAAGGCATACGAAACCATCAATGAAGACAGGCTGTTCAATAACTTTCTGTCAAGCCAACCTATGGCATTTAATTTGTTTGTTCCCCTAATGAGCATCGTTCACACTGATGAGGGAAAAAGCAAACTTGCTAAAGTTGTAGCAGAACATATCATCAATTCAGATTCATCGGCTTTCAACAAAATCACAGAAGTCGGTATTGAATTTATACCGCCATACTACTCTGAGTGTCTGAATGACAAAACAGCGATGGATGCTTATTTTATGTATGAGAGAACAGATGGTAAACATGGTCTTATAGCAATTGAGACAAAATATACAGATATATTGGGAACGAACCCGGCTTCCAATCCATCTTTTGCTATTAGACAAGCTACGGAAAACATTGGAATCTCACAATTGTTGACAAACGAGGGGATTGAAGGTATTACCAAGAGAGATATAAAGCTCTCACAGGTATATAGAAATTTCTTATTGACCGAAACAGTAAGGTTACATGAGCATCTCGACGACTCTATATCCATCATATTGTCTCCAAAAGGAAACATGAGTAATGAAGAGGATGAGAGAAGCCTAATTGCAATTCTAAAGGATGAGTATAAATACAAATTCCAATCTGTAACCTTGGAAAGTTTTGTATCTTCGCTTATCAGAGAGTTTCCTGATACAGATCTCTTCCGAAGATTTGAAAATAGGTACCTTGATTTTGAACGAGTGGAAAAGTTAATCCATAATTCAGCTATTATTCCACGTAATATTTCAGAGGCTTGGCGACTTT
>JBJEDP010000020.1:0-10524 GCA_051872175.1 Candidatus Limisoma sp. | reverse complement strand
CTCGCTATGCTCCTTTGGCTCAAAACAAAACTCGCCTCAAACTATGCAACCTCTGATTTAATATTTATTATGAAACAGGCTCTAAAAATTTGTCGAAAAAGCAATAAAAAGTAGAGGTGTTCGTTATTATATAATAAATATGTGATAATGAAACGTACAATATATATATTGCTCGCGTTGGGATGGCTGTTGACGGGCTGTCGAGGCGCAAAACTAAGCACTGCCGACGAGCAATTCGACCGAGGCGAATACTACGACGCTTCGGTGACATATAAAAAGGTCTACAACAAGTTGAAGGCAAAGGAAGAGCGCGACAAACGCGGCATGGTGGCATATAAGTTAGGCAATTGCTATCGGCTGCTGAATATGTCGTCGCGAGCGTCGGCGGCGTATGCCAATGCGCGTCGTTACGGCTATCCCGACAGTACGGCGACGCTCTACCTGGCGCAGGCTTTGCATCGTCAAGGTCGCTACACGGCTGCCATCAACGAATATGAGGCGTATCTGGCGAAAGTGCCGACCGATTCGCTGGCAATCAACGGCATTGCCGGCTGTCGTGACGCTGTGGAGTGGGCGAAAGAGCCTACGCGCTACGAGGTGAAATATGCCAAACTGATGAACTCGCGCCGTTCCGACTTTGCACCGATGCTCTACGGGGCAGACTTCGACCAACTCTATCTGGCGTCGACCACCGAGAAGGCTATGGGCGACAAAAAAAGCGAGATTACCGGTATGAAGAATGCTGATATCTTTGTGGCGAAGAAGGACGAGCAAGGTCAGTGGGAACGTCCGGAAGCCGTCGAAGGCGAGCTTAACACGGAGTTCGACGAGGGCATCGTGTCGTTCAGTCCCGACGGGCAAACGATGTATCTGACCAAGGCACGCCGCGACCCGAATGCGTCGACGTCGGTCGAAATCTATACGGCACAGCGCAGCGATGCACAATGGTCGGCAGCGCAGAAGTTTGAAGTAATTCCCGACACGCTGTCGACGTTCGGACATCCGGCGGTGTCGCCCGACGGCGAGTATCTCTACTTCGCCAGCAATATGCCGGGCGGATACGGCGGCAACGACATCTGGCGCATTTCGTTGAAAGAAAAGACCGGGTCGCTGCTCAATTTAGGTCCGGATATCAACACCGCGGGCAACGACGATTTCCCGTATGTGCACGCCGACGGCACGCTCTACTTCTCGTCGGACGGGCATCCCGGAATGGGCGGACTCGACATCTTCAAGGCAAAACCGCTCGCCGACAACCGTTGGGAGATAGAAAATATGCGCAACCCGATAAATTCGGCGGGCGACGATTTCGGCATCACGTTCGGACGCGGCGACGAAGGCTTTTTCACGTCGAATCGCGGCGATGGACGCGGCTACGACCACATCTACAGTTTCGAGTACAATCCGGTGAAGGTGACCATCGAGGGTACGGTGTGTGACGTCGACGAAGAACCCGTGCCGGGCGCCATTATACGCATCGTGGGCGACGACGGTACGATGCAGAAAGAGGTGGCACGCGACGACGGCACGTTCCGCTTTTCGCTCAATCAGGGCGTGCGCTACGTGATGCTCGCCGGAGCTAAGGGCTATCTGAATCAGCGTCAGGAGTTTGAGTCGGACACGACCAACGAAGATGCAAACTATTGGGTCGACTTCGTGCTGCCGGCAATCAACAAGCCTTCGCTCATCGAAAACGTCTACTACGACTTCGATAAAGCCGATTTGCGTCCCGAAACCGTTACCGCTCTCGACGAACTCGTCAAGGTGCTCAACGAAAATCCCAACGTAACCATCGAAATGGCGGCGCATACCGACCGTTGGGGTTCAGATGAATATAATGTAAATCTGTCGAATCGCCGCGCCGAGTCGGTTATCGACTATTTGGTGTCGAAAGGCATCAGCCGCGACCGCTTGCAGCCGCACGGCTACGGCAAGACGATGCCGAAAACGGTGACGAAGCGCATTGCGCGCCTCTATCCGCAATTCCCCGAAGGAACTGTTCTCGACGAGGCGTACGTCAAGGGCTTGAGCGAAGAAGACCAAGACGCAGCCGACCAAATCAACCGACGCACCGAGTTTCAAGTGCTGTCGCTAACCTATCAAATGAACTAATGGACGACGAACGCTATATGAAAATGGCACTCGGCGAGGCACGCGCAGCGGCTGCCGAGGGAGAAGTGCCGGTCGGCGCTGTCATTGTGTGCCACGACCGAGTGATTGCCAGAGCGCATAACCTGACGGAAACGCTGACCGACGTAACCGCTCATGCCGAGATGCAAGCAATCACGTCGGCAGCGGCAACTTTGGGAGGAAAGTATCTTACCGATTGCACTCTCTACGTCACGTTGGAGCCGTGCTTGATGTGCGCCGGAGCGCTTGCGTGGAGCCAAATCAGTCGCATCGTCTATGGTGCGTCGGACGACAAGCGCGGGTTTCACACATTCTGCGAAAAACCATTTCACCCCAAGACCGAGGTGGTCTCAGGGTGTTTGGCTGAAGAATGTTCGGCGTTGGTAACCGAATTCTTCCGTTCGCGTCGTCGTTAGAGCCTATTATCTTCGGTCGAGGCGCACGACGTTTTCGACGTGATGCGTGTGCGGGAACATGTCGACCGGCTGAACTTCAACGACTTTATATTTCGAATCGAGTAGGGCGATGTCGCGCGCTTGAGTTGCCGGGTTGCAACTTACGTAGACAATCCGCTCGGGCTTGGCACGCATAATCACGTTGACCACGTCGGTGTGCATTCCGGCACGCGGCGGGTCGATAATCATCACGTCGGGGCGTCCGTGGCGTTCGACAAACTCGTCGGTGAGAATGTCTTTCATGTCGCCGGCGTAGAAGAGCGTGTTGTCGATGCCGTTGACTTGCGAGTTGAGTTTTGCATCTTCGATAGCCTCGGGAACATACTCGATGCCCACGACTTTGCGTGCGCGCGACGCCACGAAATTGGCAATCGTTCCGGTTCCGGTATAGAGGTCGTAGACGAGTTCGTCGCCCGTGAGGTCAGCCATCCGGCGAGCCACCTTATAGAGTTCGTAGGCTTGCGTGGAGTTGGTTTGGTAGAACGATTTTGCGCCGATGCGGAAGGTGAGATTCTCCATGCGCTCTTCGATGTAGTCTCTGCCGCGCCAGGTGAGCACTTCTTGGTCGGTAATCGTGTCGTTCACCTTTAGGTTTACGACGTAAAGCAGCGACGTGATTTGCGGGAATTGGTCAGCCACGGCGTTCATTACGTCGGCAATTGCTTGCGGATTGTTTTCGCCGAAGACAACGACGAGCATCACTTCGCCGGTCGAGACGATGCGCACCATCAGCGTGCGCATAAGTCCTTGTTGCGCCTTGAGGTCGTAGAACGAGTAGCCGCGGTCGAGCGTGTATTGGCGGATGAACAGGCGAATGCGGTTCGACAGGTCGTCTTGCAGGTGGCATTTGCGGATGTCGAGCACCTTGTCGAATGCGCCGGGGATGTGAAATCCCAAGGCATTGCGGTCGGGAAACTCTTCGCCGCTGCGCATCTGTTCGAATGTCAGCCAACTCTTGTTGGAGAAGGTGTATTCCAGTTTGTTGCGATACTCGAGTGTCTTCTCAGAGCCTAAAATCGGGTTGACTTCGGGCAGTTCCACTTTGGCAATACGCTCCAGTGCGTCGCAGACTTGCGTGCGTTTGTGGCGCAGTTGCTCTTCGTAGGGCAGGTGTTGCCATTTGCAGCCACCGCACACGCCGAAATGTTCGCAGACCGGCTCGCAGCGGAGCGGCGACGGCTCGACCATACGGACGATGTGGGCTTCGGCATAACTGTGTTTCTTCTTGTCGAGTTTTATGTCGACAATGTCGCCGGGAGCGCCGTAGGGGATGAATACGACCAGGTCGTTGACGCGAGCAATGCTCTTGCCTTCGGCGGCAACACCTTCTATCTTTACGCCCTCGATTACGGGCAATTCTTTACGTTTGCGTGACAATGCAGTAACTTTTTAAATGTTATTATTCGGTTTCGCCCAATACGTGTTGGCGGAGGGCTTTGCTGAGTTGGTCGGGACAGGAGGTCGCTTTGGCGCCGCAGCGAATGCCTTGCAGGCGGTCGACCACCTCGCCGGCGTCCATACCTTTGATGAGCGAGCAGATGCCTTGAAGGTTGCCGTTGCAGCCTCCGAAGAAGTTTACGTTTTTGATGCGACGATTGTCGTCGACTTCTATTTCAAACGCTTGGCAGCAAGTGCCCTCGGTGCGATATACAAATTTCATAGCGTAATATTTATTTGTTAATCGGTTATAAATCAAGTTGATAAATATGGTAAGCAATTCCGCGAGCGCCTTGTCCGGACTTCATTTCAATAAGGTTGGCGTTGAGGTAGGTTCCGTCGCGCTCGTTGGAGATGCCGAAGTCGAAGTATGTGCGGTCGGCATAGACGTCGGCAATGAGGTGGTGGAAGAGGTAAGCCAATGCGCCTATTTCCGCGCCGTGCGGGTTGGCTGACGAATACTGCGCATGGACAGCCTCGCCGTGGTCGTACATAACGCATCCGGCAACGGGTTTGCCTTCGGCATATGCCATGTGGAGACTAATTTCGTGCGGAAACGCCTTGCTCAGTCGCACGATTTCGTCGAGGCTGTGGACGGGGTTTACGCCGTATTTCTCGTTGAGGTTGTCGGTGAGGATGCGCCAGAATGCTTCGTAGTCGGTCGACTGAGCGATAGTGACGCCGCGGTCTTGCGCGAGTGTGCAAGCGCGGCGAACACGTCGGTTGTAGGGCACTTCGCTGCCGCCGTAGAACACTGCCGATGACATGTTGGTGATGATTTCGCGAGCGCCGAGGCGGAAGAGGGCGTAGAGGTCTTCTTCGGCGGGATAGCGATGGAAAATGTGCGGTACAGCCTTGTAGATTAGCGTCTTAATGCCTTCGCTGCGCAGAAATTCGACCATGGCATCGGCAACGTCGAGCATCGTGTTGGCGTTGAAGTGGCGCACCGGCATTAGCCAGCCGCCGTAGGTCAGCCCTTGATGCGAATAGAGCGTGTCGCCGACGCGGTTTGCCGGCAGAAGAGCAACGAGGCGCGTGCCGTCGAACGCCATCAGCGAAAAGTCGTCGAAGCGGTCGCTGTGGTAGTCCATGTAGTTGCGGTTGTGGAGAAATGTGGTATTCTTCGCGCGTGCCACAAATTCGTTCCACGTCGGTGCATCTGTCGGTTGATATCTTCGTATCGTTATCATTCTCTTTGCCTCATTTGTTTTTACTTCACTCGAATCCATTCTTCGGGATTGAGTTTCTCACGTTCGTGGCGCACTTCGAAGTGGAGCACGCCGATTGACGAGTCGTCGGGGTCGGCGGCAATGCGTCCGAGCGATTGCCCGGTGTTGACGTCTTGACCCGACTTCACGTCGATGGTCTCAAGCCCGCAATAGACGGTCAAATAGCTGCCGTGGCGGAGCATAACGATGTAGCCGTAGGTCGGTTCCATAAATATTGCCGACACTTTGCCGCGGAATGCCGCGCGAGCCGTTGCTCCTGCCGCGCCTTCGATGTCGATGCCCAAGCAGTAGGTTTCGACGTGAGCGAGGTCGCCGTACTTTTGGCGTCCGAAATGCTTGACGATGCGACATTTTCCGCTCAGCGGGAACGGAAGTTTGCCCTTGTTGGCGGCAAAGTCGCCTGCCAGCGAGGCTTCGTCGTTGTCCATAATGTATTTCTGCGACTTCGCTTCTTCTTCCTTGCGAGCCGCCTCACGCTCAGCCTCTTCGCGCTCGCGATGGAGTTTCTCTTCGCGTTTGCGCAGTTCTTCTTGTTGGCGTTCTATCTCTTTCTGCTTGCGCGCGAGTTCTTCTTTGCGCTTTTTCTCAGCCTTCTTTTCTTGCTCGGCTTGCTCGCGGCGGATGCGTTCGAGTTCTTTCTGTTTTTGCTCTTTTTCGGCTTTTATGCGCGCTTCTTCCGCCTTTCGCGCTTCTTCCGCCTTACGCGCTTTCTCGAGTTCGGCGGCTTTACGACGTTCGGCTTCGGCGCGAGCACGTTCCGCCGAGCGACGTTCCTCTTCTTCGATAATCTTGTTCAGACGTTGGTCGAGGGCGCGCGATGCGGCTTCTTTTTCGCGCAACACCTGTGCCAAGTCGACCGCTTCGGCGCGCAGTCGGTCGACGATTTTTGCCTGTTCGCTGCGCTTGGTCTCCAGACTGAGTTTGTTGCTGTTGACGGTCGTTACGGTGCGATTCTTTTCGGCGTGAAGGCTTTCGAGACTGCGCTTTTCTTCGTTCAAACGAGCCTGAGTTGCCTCGATTTCGCCCGAGCGTTGTTCGCGCCAACGGGAGAATTCCTTAAGGTAGCGCATTCGGCGGTAGGCTTCGTGGAACGTGCCCGACGAGAGTAGAAACATCAGTTGGTTGTTGTCGCAGCGGTGTGCGCGCATCTTCTTGATGGCGGCAAGGTAGTTGCTGCGCATCTTTGCGAGTTGGGCGTCGGTGCGAGCGATTTCTTCGTTGAGCGCGGTGATTTTGCTCTCGATGCTGTCGATTTGGTTTTGGAGGTCGACGATTGTGGATTGTTGTGCTTCGATGTCGCCTTGGATGCGATTAAGTTGGTTGAGAGTTTTGCGAGTCGCCGTTTTATTGCTTTTCAGCATCTTCGACGTCTCTTTAATCTCAGCCTGCACTTCGCTCTTCTGGCGCTTTATCTCCTTGACCGTCTGCGCGTTGAGTGCGCCTACGGCAACGACAGCCAACAATGTTACAATGATTCGCCGCACCATAGTTGCTACATGTTAGAGATTAATTTCAGAATGTCGTCGAACGAGAGCCGACGCGCATCGGCGGGAATGTCGATGCCGTCGTTCAGCCCGGTGTTCCATTTTGCCGACTTGTAGGTAAGGTCGAGGGCTACGATTTTGCCACCCATAGGGATGCGCGAAGTGATTTCGCCGGCAATCTCGCCGCGTGCGGTGGTCATATATTTGCCGAAGTTCATAGCGTATTCCGCATCGGTTCCCAACGAAAGGACGAATTGCAGCATGCGGTTTTCTTCCATCTCGTAGCGATATTCGAAGCGTTTGTCGCTGCGTTTGGGCATCATTTGCCAATGTCGGTTGTCGTCGGGGCGGGTCGACTCCATCGACGAAGCCAATTCGGGTGTTATCGTGCCTTTGCCGACGACGAACGGGCGCGACAGAAAGAGGCTTTGCAGCGTTTCGACGGTGATGTATTCGCCCATAAAGTTGCCAATCGACTCGCGCAGATAGGCGTTGTGATATTTGTCGACGACGGTCACGGTGTCGCCTTCGAAGTATAGTTTCCCCACTTCGATGCCCAACAGCGGTCGCAGCGAAATCGACAGCGACTTGCCGCGAACCATTTTCATAACCATACTGCTTGTCATGCCGAGACTCACTTTGCCGTTGAGTGTAACGTCGGTCCAATCTGGCATTGCTGCCGCAACGGTTGCCGGCGTGTAGGTCTGAATGGTCTCAGTCGTAGGAGCCTGTTCGGCGGGCTTCTGCGAGCCGCACGATGCCATTGCCACGGCAACGACGGCTAATGTTATAATTTTTACTAAAGATTTACTCATAGAAGTACGTTTTGTGGTCAACCTTCTTGCGCAGCAGTTCCGACTGCGGATTCAGCTCGAGCGCTTTACGCCAGCAGTCGAGTGCTTTCTCGGGTTGCCCGTTCATAAACAGAATGTCGCCATAGTGTCCGAGCAGTTCGTCGGTCAACTCTTCTTCGGTTTCTTCGGCGGCATTTATAGCTTTTTCGATGTATTCCAACGCCGGCTTGTAGTCGTGGCGCAGAAAGAGTATCCAGGCGTAAGTGTCGAGATACGACGTGTTTTCGGGCTCTCCGGCGAGAGCCTTTTTGACCATCGATTCGGCGCGGTCGAGGTCGCCGCCGTGAGTCGATAGGGTGTAGGCGTAGTTGTTGAGTGTCAGGATGTCGTCGGGCTCATCTTCAAGGGCACTGTCGAAGCACTTGTAGGCTTCTTCGAGTTGGTCGAGTCGCTCGTAGCAGGCAGCCATGTGTGTATAGATGTTGGCACGGCTGACAGTGCTTTGGTCGTTAATCTTCGTCAGCGCGATGCTGTCCATCTCGAGGGCTTCGCTGTAGCGTCCCGCCGAGTTCAGCGCATTCGCTTTGATGTAGTAGATGTCGCTCGATTCGGGGAAGTACGTCAGTGCGCGGTCGCCTGTCTCAAGCGTCTTGTCGTAGGCTTTTTGGTAGATGTAGAGCCACATCAGTCGTTGCCACTGTTTGACGTCCGACGGGTCGCCGTCGAGGGCAAACGACAGTTGTTCGGCTGCACCTTCGTAGTTGTGAACGTACGTCAGATAGTCGGCGTATAGACGACGGACTGCCGGCTCGTGGGGATGAAGGTCGATTACGGTGTTGCAAATCTGGTCGATGTTGGTCGTCGAATCGTTGTCTTGCAGCGTTTTGCCGATGTAGCGCGTAAGAATGTCGATTTTCATGTCGATGTCGGTATCCTTGTTGAGGAGGGCGCGGCGAATCTCGCGCTCGTAGTTGTCGGCATCGCCTTGCTCGCGGTAGATGTTAGCCTTTGCAAGGTTGATATATCCGTTGCCGGGGTCGATAGCCAGCGCTTTGTCGTAACTTGCCAGTGCGCTGTCGGGGTTGCCCAGACGCATATAGACTTCGCCCATCAGGATGTTGCCAAACAGTCCGTTGCCGGTCTTTTTTAGCACGCGTTCGCCTTCGTTGAGCACCGCCGTGGTGTCGTTCATCGCTAGCATATAGCCTATCTTCTTCGCCGATATGTCGTTGCTCATGCCGTCTGTCTTTTCGACCTCGGAGAGCGCATCGATAGCGTCTTTCAGTTGACCTTTACCGGCATAAGCGTCGGCGAGCATCATGCGCATCATCGAGGCGTGGTTGGGGTTGCCTTCGATGAGCGTTTCGAGCACGCGAATCATGTCGTCGGTGCGTCCCACTTGCCCGCATACGCGCGCGTAGATGAAATTTTCGTAGAAGCATTCCGGATGGTCGCGGAAGAACGCTTCCATCTTGCTCAACGCGTTGTCGATGCTGTCTTTGGGCGCATGGCCGCGCAGCAACGTTGCGTAGCCTGCGTAGTAGGCAATCGTTGCGTTGTCGGGGTCGAGTTGGACGGCGCGGTTTATCAAGTCGTAGAACGCCGAAACGTCGTCGCCTGCCAGTCGTGATGCCGCCTCGAGATAGATGTAGTTAGCCTTGCGTATTCGCTCCTCGTCGGCTTTGGTGGTCGAAAGCATCGGCAATACCACCACAGCTGCCGCGATTGCAAATATCAAAAGGCGTAGTTTGTTTATTTTCTGCATGATAGTTCTATTTGACTCCTGTGTGGCCAAAACCTCCGCTGCCTCGTTCGCTCTCTGCAAGCGTCTCGACAGCTTCCCAATCGACGAATCCGTGGCGTGCCACCACCATTTGACAAATCCGTTCGCCGGGGTTGACCGTAAATGGTTCGGCAGACAGATTTATCAGAATAACGCCGATTTCGCCTCGGTAGTCGGCGTCGATAGTTCCCGGCGTATTAAGTACGGTGATGCCCGATTTGAGCGCCAACCCGCTGCGCGGACGTATCTGACATTCATAGCCTTCGGGCAACTCTATGAATAGCCCTGTCGGAATCAGCCGACGTTCCAGCGGTGCGAGTACTACAGGCTCTGCCAACGACGCACGAACATCCATTCCGGCAGCCAGCGACGTGCTCGCTTGCGGCAACGGATTGTTCGATTTATTTACTATTTTGACCTTTATTCTTTCCATATTCCAGATTTTCTTACAAAAGTAGTGCAAGGCGAGCGAAAAACAAAGCGAAAACGAAGTTTTCAGCGTTTGTTTTTCCGAGCCGCAGCCTACTTTATCAAAAAGTAGTGCAAGGCGAGCGAAAAACAAAGCGAAAACGGTAAAAACAGCCTCCGGCGCCGGTTATGGGGTATAGTGTGGTGTAGGCGGTCTTGTCGGGCTTTTGGTCGATTTTGTATAAAAGTTTGTGCAAAAGTTTAGTTGTATAGCACATTTAAATAAATTTATCGATAAAATACTTGTTGAATATGTTTTTTATAAATACATTTGTAGAAAATTTGAAGAAAACCTAAAAATGTCGGAATTTTCGATAAAATTTGGGTATTTGTGAGTAAAAAACCGCTTTTTTCAAAATATATATGTTTTTATAGATTGTAGATTTATTCATAGTCGTTGCCGTGAGGCACCGGCTATTTTTTTGCACAAAAAAACCGGCAATCAGCCGGCATATAATAACTATGAGAAAACTCTAAATAATTCGGATTCATACCGATGCAACTCTAAGTTGCGAGAAAAAGCTTAGCCTTTGTGTTCAATCCCTGCTACGTAACCATAACGGTGCGTGCGTAGCGATGCGTTCGGATGAAACGAGTGCGAGGGAATAGTCTTGTTTCGTAATGCGTTGTTGTTAACTAAATTGTTCATAATTCAATTCCTTTCTTTTCTGCCGCCTCTTAGGGCGGCATTTGATTACCTTTTCATTTAATTCATTCTTACAACTGTGAGGTGCCCGACCTGCT